>JAFTTS010000080.1 GCA_017466685.1 Clostridia bacterium | reverse complement strand
CATACGCAGTGCGACCGCAAGCGCAACACCGAGACACATACCGAGTCTGCCGCGTTTTGCGAAAAATCCCGTTATACCGAGAATGGTGAAAGCAACGATGTAGTCAAAAAGGATACATACGATCAGTACTGTCGGAGTGAGTCCCCAACCAAAGCACTTGCTGACGAGAAGCTGAATTACAGAATAGACAAATGTGCTGCCAAATCCCCATTTAGGACCATGCATAAGCCCGATAAGACAAATCGGTATCATAGATCCAAATGTAATTGTTCCGCCAAGAGGCATCTCAAATGGCGAAAAACTGAGAACTGTACCGATCGCAACAAATATAGCACACTGCACCAGAATGCGAAGATTCTGATTTCTCATAAAAAGACCTCCTTCACAAAAAATTCTCCGAACAAAATAACCATGTTCGGAGATTTATGACGTTTGGAAAGTCTTATAAAATAAAACTATCGCGATATCCCTACGCCGGAATTACCCGTACAGGTTCAGAGGGTTCGGTCATCGACCGTCTCAGCTTCGAACATATCGCCTGTGCACCGACTATATGTTTCAGGCACCCCTTTGTCGTTATTCTATTTGGAGTATTAATATTATATCACGCTAAAGTTTGGTTGTCAAGTGGTTTTAGGTAAATCACGTGCTTTTTTTATTTCGGTTATATACCTGAAACGCTCAAATCGAGAAAATCCCATCTCCTCGAGTTCCATTTTAGAACGAAGTGTGTCCTCTGCGGTGTTGAAATTCGGTATAAGCGGCGTTTTAACGATAACACGTTCACTTAAAGGCGTAAGATGACGAAGATTCCGCTTCATTGCAGACGATGAGCAACCGGTGTACTTGCGGTAAATTTCCTCGTTCATATCCTTTATATCAACAACATATTTGTGGATAAGCCCATCAAGCATAGCAAGCTTATCCTCGGAAACAGCAAGACAGGATTCAAGCGTGAAACGCCACACTTCCCCTCTCTCTTTGCAGTAAAGTATAAACTCGCGTATAAACTCCGCCTGCAAAAGAGGTTCACCGCCACCGAATGTAATACCACCGCCTGTTGCACTGAAATAAAGTGAATCGACACGCAAACGCTCATATAATTCTTCAACCGTCAGATTGAGCGGCACGGTTTCAGATTTACACTGCGGATTGAGACAATACTTGCAATCAAGCGGACAGCCGTGACCGCCGACAAGAGTTGTAACACCCACTCCGTCCGTGCCTATTCGATGACGCGAGATACCGATGCATTTGAAAGTCACGAATTTTCCTCCGGTACGTCAGAGTCGGTTTCGGGATATACAATAGCATCATTTGGGATTATAACTGTAACCGTTTCACTATCAACATCCGGCAAATGTACAGTATCTCCGCCGACATCACCCGGTAACGGCACCGTATCACCGCCGACGTCATCGGGAATAAATGCTATGTCTCCCTCAATGGTGTAATCTTCTTCGATAATTTCGCCTGCGATATCGGTAACAGCCGGCAGCATTCCCTTGACAACAGACACATCGATTGTTTCATCTTGAGTCTCGATAAAATTGCCGGATTCCGGCTCTTCTTCGGTAGTATCACCGGCAGTGGTATCTGCAAATGAAATACTGCCTTCAGTGACATAACTTTCAACAGCCATATCGCCATCTAACTGCTCGCCGCCGCTTATAAGATTTCCAAGATTATCAATAACATCACATGAGGTCGCATTCACCGCAATAAGTCCTGCAGAAATACCGGCAAGCGCTATCTTCAATCCACGTTTACGACGAGCTTCAAGTCCACGCTCAAGAAACCGCACTTCAGCTTCACATCTGGGGCAAGTTCCAAGACAATCTCCCTTGTGTGTACATTCGGGAATATCGAGAGGGATACCGTTCGCCTTTGCAATATCGCGGCGTATATTTTTGAGTATACTGCATTTCTGTTTTCCGTTCATCGGGGACACCTCCTGTGTTTTTTGTAACTATATGACGTACATCAGCGCAAAAAGTTCCAAAAAAATAACCGTGAGAGAAAAAATCCCACGGTTAAATTATAAGGCTTAAATTATTCCTCGTCGTCAGAGTGACAGCAGCAATCGCAGTCATCATCGTCGCAATCGTCGCAGATGCAGTCAAACTTCTCGTTGCAAGCGGGGCAAGTGATCTCAGCAGGATCAACAGTCTCATCGAAGTAAACCTTTTCGCCGCAAGCCGGGCAAGTTACCTCATAGAAAACCTCATCCTCGTCATCCTCACAGTCGCAACAATCGCAGTCATCATCGTCGCAATCGCATTCGCCGTCATAATCATCAAGCTCGTCCTCAAGGTCATAAACCTCTTCTTCGAGTTCGCCGAGATCATGATCAAGCTCGTCGAGATATGCATAGTGAGTTTCAAGCTCTGCTTCAAGTGCATCGATCTTATCAGCCATATCGCCAACGAGTTCGAGCAGCTTCAGTGTGAGCTTATCATCAACATTAGTACCCTCTGCAAGACCTTTTAAATATGCAGCCTTTTCAGTAAGTGTCATTTTCTGAATCTCCTTTAGAATATATAGGATATATAGGTGTCGATGTTCACGCGTTCTTCGCGCAGCGAAGTTGTCACCTTAGGTGACAAAGCGGGATCATCGTTGACAGTTGCTCTCAACTGTTTTATGCTCTTTCGAGATATTCACCGGTTCTGGTGTCGATACGAAGCTTATCGCCGATGTTTACAAAAAGCGGAACCTTAATTGTTGCGCCTGTTTCGAGAGTTGCAGGCTTGGTTGCGCCCTGTGCTGTATCACCCTTGAAGCCGGGCTCTGTGTCGGAAACCTCAAGCTCAACGAACATGGGAGGCTCGATTGCGAAGATGTTGCCCTTATAGGAAACGATCTTACACATCATTTCTTCCTTAACGAAACGGAAGTTGTCGCCAAGCTTAGCCGATTCAACAGGAACCATATCAAAAGATTCCATATCCATGAAAT
>JAFTTS010000079.1 GCA_017466685.1 Clostridia bacterium | reverse complement strand
TATTTCCATTAATTAGATTCGGTCGATTCGTGAATCGCCCCTACGAGAAAACTAAAATTAATCCCGGGTTTCGGCCCGGGGCATGAGTCCGAGAGGTTCACATTCCCCTCGGATTTGTGCCCGAGGTCGAAGCGCGATCTCGATGTGAGTTTCACATTACGCATATAATTTCATGGAGGTAAAACTTATGAGACTAAAACGAATATTATCATTTCTGTTATCGACATTGCTTGTTATATCGAGCATACCGATGACAGTGTTCGCTTCGAGCGGTGAGACTGCCGCTTCCGATGAGGACGTATGGACTGCCGTCAGCGGTGCCAAGGAGCTTGAAGTCGTCACAATTGACGAAGCGGCTCTTGCTACGGACGAATCGGGAGATGATTATTTTTATCGCTTCTACAATCTGACAGGCGAGGACGGAGCAACGTATACCACTCCATCCGGCTCTGTCGCAAGCGCAAGATACAAGGTATCCCTTTGGCTTCGTGCAGTTCCGCAAATAAACGAAGCAGCCAACGAGGACCTTGTTCCCGGTGACGCTGACGCAACAAGCCTTCCCACACTTCGTTTCATTTGCCGCGGTTGGAACAACAACACATATCAGACGGCATTCAATATTACAACCGAATGGCAGAAGTATGAGGCTGTAATTGTTGCAGGCGCCTCAACAGCTATTACTCTCCAGTGTCACTACAACGGTGCTGAGGATATCGTTCCCTTTGATGTTTGCGGCGTTTCGTTTACACCCGTTGACGGCGATAACCAGCCTAACGGTGAAACCTTCACAGTAAACGGAACATGGACTCCCAAAAATTCGGGCAATAAAATTCTTACCGTTAAAAAATCGGATGAGGTTTATAACCATATCGTTATTCCTACAACCGAAACGACGGTAAATGTCGATGGTAAGGATTTTAACGAGACCGTGCCTGTTACAACCGGTTTGGGCTTCACCACCGCGTTGGTTGGTTCGGACGATGTTACACTTGCACCCGGTAAGTATACTCTCACGGGTTCGTTCCGACTTGGCTGGTTTGACCATGCAAAGCTTGTTATGAAGAGTGACAAGTATCATATCAGCGAAAACAACAATACGGCGCTCCTGAAGGCATATTCAGGTACGACCAATCTCGGTGAGATCACGATCAACCCCAGTGCATGGACTGACATTTCTTATAGCTTTGTGATTACCGAGCCTACCGCGATGTCGAAGATCAAGTTTGAGCTTGGCGAGATCGTTTCGCTTGATTACAAGGATCTTGTGCTTAAACTGACTCACACCATCTCCGATGAGATAGCTACGGCAGAAGGTGAACCGCTTTATTTACATGACGTCGAGTCTGCGGATGAATACATTCGTATAAGCGGACGTGACCACTATAATGACTGGTTCTGCTACAAGGATACTACAAAGACATGGAATTCGAGCGATACATACGTAATATCCTTTAAGGTTCGTACAGATGCGTTTATAGAATCCACTGTATCCGCCGTGGGATATAATCCTTCGACCATTCGTGCAGGTAAGTCTGCAGGAACCAGAGATATCACGAATTGGATAAGACCCGGTGCAGAGTGGACTAACTGCTCTTACGAGGTAACAGGCTTTACCGGCGGTATCTACTTCATGGGAAGCGGAAACTGTTACAGTGCTGCTCCTATTGATATCAAGGATCTCACAATTGTAAAGAAAGGTACAACCGAAAATCTGGCATCCAATCCGAACGGCGAGCTGAACGGCGGTGCAGGTTGGAGCATTGCACAGGATATGCCCGGTATTAAGACGCTTTCGGTAAGCGCGCAGACCGAGCAGGATTATACAGTGATTCCTGCGGTTTCCGGCGAAAATACCTCCTTTAAGCTTATCGGCGAAGATACACTTGAGGCAGGCGTATACTTTGTTTCGGGTGAGTTTAAAGTTACCGAGATCGACTACAATAAGTATAACTTTGCCGACTATGCGACACTTACGTCGGACGGCAACGTGACACCTCTCGGCGTAACTGTTGGCGGAACAGCTCTCAAAACGGCTGACGGTGGCACAAGGGCTGAGATCACTCCTGAAAACTATACACAGGCGTCCTTCAAGCTTGTTGTAAATGAGGGAGATGAGATCACAAAGGATGATATCGTTTTCACTGCATACGGTGAAGTATCGCTCGGAGCGAGAAACATTACCATTACCGATGCATCCGATATGTATTCGACCGAGTTCGTTGACGAAAACGGCGAGGCTCTTATCTATGTCACTCCCGAAAATGAGGATACATACATCCGTATAAGCGGACGTGACCACAACAATGACCGCTTCAGCTATACCAATACAACAACCACTTGGGATGCGGAAGCAACATATCTGATCTCATTCAAGGCACGTACCGATCCTTATATTGAATCGGATACGATTAAATTCTATCCGGCAGTTATTCGTGCCGGTAAGACCAACGGTACTAACAATATCTCAAACTGGATGCCTGTCAGTGCTGATTGGAGCGATTTTGGACCTTACGAGGTAACAGGCTTTATCGGCGGTATCTATTTCATGGGAAGCGGACAGGGCGTAGGCTTTGCACCGATCGACATCAAGGATCTCACAATTATAAAGAAGGGTGAGGGCGAAAATCTTGCAACCAATGCAAACGGCCTTCTGAACGAGGGTGCAGGCTGGAGTATTGTACAGGATATGCCCGGTATCAAGTTGCTCAAGGTGACAGAGATGCCTGACGGTAAATATCTGGCTGCATCTTCGGCTTCCGGCACAAAGACTGAATTCAGCTATGCAAGTGATGAAATTCTTGAGCCGGGTATCTACCATATCACAGGTGAGTATATCGTCAAGAATGCTGTAATTGACTATAATAAGTACGAGTTCGCAGGCGATTACGAAACACTTCTGTCAGACGGAAACGTGACCGATTTCGGCATAAGTGCAGGTGGTGTTGCTCTTGAAACGCCCGAAAACGAAGCAAGCGTTAAAATCAGCTCCGAGGGCTGGACCAAGGCAACCTTCAAGCTTCTTGTGAGCGAGGGCGCTAATATTGCGAAATCCGATATTATCTTTGCTGCAGACGGTGCAGCTGCACTTGGTATCAGAAACGTTAAAATTGAGAATGCAAGCTCAAGCTACAATATAGCTCTTGTTGACGGTGAGGGACGCAATCCCATCATCGTGAATGACAATGCTGACGGCGCATATGTACGTGTGACCGGACGCGACCACAACGAGGATCAGCTCGTATACGATGCAGGCACTCTCGATGAAGGAACATACACGGTATCCTTAAAGGCACGCACGGTTGAATGTATCCCGTCGGAAGACGGCGCAGTTGCAACGAACCCTGCGTCAATACGTATGTTCGCAAACGTCGGATCAAGTTCTGCGGTAAAAACACTTCCCACACTCACGTCCGAGTGGCAGGAGGTCATATTCACAGATGCATTCACAGTAAGTGCAGGCGGTTCAACGGTATCGTTTATTTTCAGAGGAAATTGGACGGGTTTCGGCTTTGCACCGTTTGATATTTACGACTTTAAGATAGTTAAGAACGGAACTGAAACAAATGTCGCTTCAAATGCGAGTGCACTTCGTTCAAACGGTACGGGCTGGAGCATTGTAAACAGCGATCGCGGCGATCAGATTAAAAATCTCAATGTAGAGATTGTCGACGATCTCACATACAACCGCGTATCCGCACCTTCTGGCGGCAATACTGAACTCAGTTTTGTAAGTAATGAAACGCTTATCCCGGGTGTTTACCACATAAGCGGCAGATTCCGTATGACAAGCGATGTTATCGACTATAACAAGTATGAGGGAAATAGCGACTATCTTACTGCGGACGGCAACATGATCACCGCGGCAATCAGCGCATCGGCAAGCGGTGTGGAGCTTCATACACTCAGCGGTGCACAGAGCACTTCACTTGCAGATTATTATTGGAAAGACGTAACCTTCGTTCTTGACACTGAAGTTGCGATAAACATGAATCAGATCAAGCTTATGCTTGACGGTGCATATGCACTTGATTTTGCAGACGTTAATATTGAGCTTATTGAGACAAAACGTTCCATCGGCGATGTAAATATCGGTACTATCATGACGCTTCTTGTGCTCAAGGCTAAACAAACCGAAGAGCTCGGTCTCAATGCGGCGTGGTCGGCAAACGGAAAGGTTCTCGATGTTGTCGATGGCGTTCTCGACGAGGCTCTCGGTGCTGTCGGCGATAAGAACGGTACAGCTTCCAATTCCTATGTTCATATTTATAACCGCGATCATAACAGCGACCGCATCGTTTATGAAAACAGGGATATGGATCTTTCGGCGGGAACATACCGTCTCACTTTCTGGGCTCGTACTGCAGAGTTCGACAATATTTCGAGAGAGACCAGTGTGGCACCTATACGTATTTTCCTTGGCGATGACAGGACTTCTATTGTAAACATTTCTTCGTCCAAGAGTGGAGCTTTCTATAGAGATCCTAATTGCCTTGACCTTTCGGATAAGTGGCAGAAGTATAGCTTTACCTTTACTCTTAATTCGGTTACCGATTTCAAGTTTATAATCCGCGGTAATGGCTACGGTAATGGCGTTGCACCGTTTGATATTGATGCGTTCACTCTTGTTGCGCTTGATTCTAACGGAAAGCCCGTGACAGGCGAAAATCTCGCAAAGAACGGCGACAAGCCTATCACCGGAAATGCAGGTTGGTATGCTAATGACACCGGCGATGTTAATGTACCGCTTACTATTGTATCCGCAACCGAATCGGCATATATGACCACTGGCAATACCTCATCCGGGGAACTTATGATTAAGAATACCGGTGCTTACATTGAGGCAGGTAAATATTATATTACCGCAAAGGTAAGACTCAGTGCGATTGATTATCTCAAGTATGATTACATGACCGCTGATCAGCTGAAGGCAGATAACAACAAAGCAAATCTTCGTGCATCGTTTGCAGGTGCGGCACTTAAGACAGTGGATGGCGAGGACAGTGTAGTTGTAACACCGGAATGGAATGTTGAAACATTTGTGCTCGATGTTCCGGCAAAGAGTTCAATGAAATCTATCCGAATGATGCTCGACAGCAATTGCTCGCTCGACTTTGATTACATCAATATTGACACCAAGGTAAGCACCTATGATATTGACGCTATCGGAATCGGTGCGGATGGCAAGCCGATTATGCCTCCGATCACTTCTGTTGCAGCCGATAATCTTGTTAAGGATTCGGTCAGCGCAGAACAGCTCGGATACTGGCATTATGGCGATCAGACGCTTGAGGTCAAGAATGACGAAAATGGAAACACTTACTTCGCGGCAGGTAATATTACAGACAACACTCTTGGATTTACCTATGAACCGGGATTTGAGATTCCTAAGGGTTCTTACAAATTCAGCGGTTACTTCCGTACTGCAAATGAGGGCGAAACGCCAATGCTGCGTGTTATGCTCGGTGAGGATAGCTTCGCATCCGCAACGCTGACAGATGAATGGCAGCTTATAGAGCTTACGCTTGATGTTGAAAGCGATATTCCTCTCAGTTTGAAGCTTCGCGGCGGTCCCAGAGTGAAGAACGTACAGGATTACGAATTTAAGGATCTGTGTCTTGTTGATGCTAACTACTACCCCTCGGGAACAGAGTTTGTGAAGGATGGTGGTTTTGACGACGCAGAGCTTGCACTCTCAAGCTGGAGAATTGCTCTTGGCGGTGTCGGAAATGTTAATGTGAATGAAGAGGACGGTAACGCTTATCTTGCCGTAAGTGAGCGTGGCGACTCCTTCCATGCAATCCAGAGTTCAATCGGCTTCAATATGACTCCCGGTGACACCTACACCATCTCCTTCGATATCAGAACGAGTGTTGAAGGTGAAACCATGACCGGTCGTACAAGAATCGGTACAACGGCTCTTAACGGAGTGGTCGTTCGTACAAACACATATGCTGCCGAGAATGATTACATCTATGAGATTACGAACGAATGGCACCGTATTGAGCATACCTTTACGGCAACCGAAGCAGGTCCCTTTATCATCTCGATTCTGGGCGGACCTCGCGGCGAACCCGACAACAAGGATTTTGACATTGACAATGTTTCAATTGTTAAAAACTGAGTTCGGTACTGAATAATAATGATAGGAGAATCGAATATATGAAAAAGAAACTTATATCAGCTATTCTCACCGCTGTGATGGCAGTTCAGCTCTTCACGGCTGTGGGATCGGTTGCAGCGGCAGAGAGCGGAGATTATACTCCTCCGCTTTCAATAACCGATCCTATCCCCGAGGATGATCTGTGCATAACCGGTGCATTCAACAGTGACAGAGTTTTAAGATCAAACTGGGCACCTAACGGTCAGACCATAACCTTTGTTGAGGATGCAAACGGCGGATATCTCTCAATGAGCGATATCATCAATGCATGGGACGGCTTTGACTATTATCCCTCAACAATAGTGGGCCCCGGTACTTACAAATTTACGGGATACTTCCGTACAACCAACCCCGGTGAGATATCAATGCTTCAGGTCTTGTTTGGCTCCATAGACAGTACTATAGAGGCTGTACGTACCTTTATATACGTTGGCAATGATTGGGTGAAGGCAGAGTTTTATGTTACCCTTTATAAGGACCTTTACTTTATCAGAGTTCGCGGCGGCCCATACGATGAGTGCGTTCAGGAATACTGCGTTGACAACTTCTCGCTTGTTGCCGTTGACCCCGAGGATATTCCCGAAGACAGCAGCTTAAGATGCGGCGATAACCTTGGTCTTACTGATGAAGAATATGTAAAAAAGGCGTTTGAGTCGATGCCCATATCGAAAACAATCTCAGTGTACGATCCCGAAAAGGAAAAGCAGTATGATGTTGGCGGCATTATGATCAACCATGACATCACCGATTTTATTGCCAAGATTTCCATAAACGGTTGGAATGAGAAGGATATAGTCGATTATGCACGCCAGTTCGAGGGTACGCACGTTACAGACTATATTATCAACGTATTTTCGGAGGGTACGTTCAACTATCCGACAAAATACGGTACCGACTATCTTGAGCTTTATACTGCGACAGAAAGACTCGGTGTGGAGGTCGATTATACAGAAACATCCTATATAGAAGCGGCTAATTACCTTTACAATACCTTATCGACAGACTATATCGGTCTCTGGTGTGAATACTTCCCGACGATCGGTATCAATCCGTGGCTTTCTTTCCGTATGAACGACGTTCACGAGATGTACGATTCGGTAGTATCGGGAGTTCCGAGCGGACTTATTTCGGATTTCTATTATAAGAATCCCGGACTTCGCCGTAATCCGCATCATTTTGGCGACGATTATAAATATGCAAATTCCTACGATTTTGCGCTTAATTATAAGTATGCGGAAACCCGTGAATACGTGCTCGGCGCGATAAACGATGCACTCAGCACCTACAACGCATACGGAATAGAACTGGATTTCCAGCGTAATATGTATTTATTCGGTATTGGTGAGGAGTATGAAGGTCTCGATACCATGAATAAGTTTATGCGTGATGTTGACGATCTCGTAGCGATTTACGAGGAAAAGTACGGTCATGAGATCAAGATATCTGCCCGTGTTGCTTCGGATATTCAGAGCTGCTATGATTTTGGTCTTGATGTTCTGACTTGGGCAGCCGAAGGTATTATTGACCTCATCACCCCTACCGGACATTATTCAACCACCGATATGGATATTCCTACCAAGATATGGAGCTCGGCTATGGCACCTCATGGCGTTGAGGTAGCTCCCGGAATAGAGTCACATATACGTGCATCGCAGAGCAAAGCGGCAAATACCGGCGGTCATACTTTCAGCACAATGGCAGCATTTTCTGCAAATGCTTTTTCGCAGGGCGCTGACAAGGTTTATCTTTACAACTTCTTCCGCGGCAGCACAAAGTTTGATGAATCCAAGAAGTACACTCTGACATCGGATTTCTATTCGCTCGGTTCGGATGCGGGCTTCTGGAACATGATAACGACCATCGGTTCATATGAGAAGCTGATGACCGTAAACCGCCGTTCGATACTCACCTACAGCGACACTTATCAGATATGGAGAGATTCGAACGCACAGCTTCCGCTTGCGGTTGACACCAAGAACTATGCAACACTTCGTATTCCTATGGGTGACGTTTCCGAGGGAGCGGTACTGACGCTCAAGTTCTCAACCTCGCTTGCAACGCTTTCCGATACCCCCCCGACAGTTTATGTGAACTCCAAGCTGTGTACCTTCACAGGCATGGAAACCTGTGTTGGCGGATATGTAAGCGATAAGCTGATGTGTTACACTATACCTGTTGAGGCACATAACGGCGGCTATATGGTTGCCGAGATACGCTCGGATGTTGATTTCACTATTGAATATGCAGAGGTATTTCTTGAAATGCCGGTGGAATAATCGGTATACATTTTCGAGTGGAGGAATTTAACCTTGAAGGGAATTATTATAAATTCTGATGTTGACGGCATACTCCGTTATATCGGACGGGAGGATGCACTTCCCACGACGGTGCAGGACATCGAGGATTTTCCGAAGGAATTTGAGGGGACGCAGGTCACGGACTATTTTCTCAATGTGGCTGAACAGATCGTCAATTTCCCATCGGAACGATATCAAAGCTTTCTTTCGAAATATCACCAAAAGCTTGAAAACGGTATGCCCATTGACTATTCAAACGAAGCCTGTGCAAGAGCCGCACATATCGTATTCGAGGAGCTCGGCGTTGACCATAATCAGATTCAAATTGAGGGATTCCGAAAGGTAGGCATCAATCCGTGGATATCCTTCCGTATGAACGACGTTCACGACCGTTATTTAAAGACCGGATTCAATGTCCCCGATTTCTTCCATGAGCATCCGGAATATCGCCGCGTACCGCCGAATACCGCTGTTCGTACAGGTTATTTCGATCATGCATATGATTTTTCTCATGTGCAGGTGCGTGAATTTGCTATCGGTATGATGGAGGAATCTCTTGAGCGATATGATCCGTACGGCATCGAGCTTGATTTTCAGCGTGATATATATCTGTTCAGACCCGGAATGGAATATGACGGCGTTGAGATTATGAACGGCTTTGTCCGTGAGATCGATACACTGGTACACAGATATGAGGAAAAATACGGACACGAGATAAAATTTGCAGTGCGTGTTGCTCCCGATATCCAAACGAACTTCGATTTCGGTCTTGACGTTATGCAGTGGGTGCGCGATGGGATTGTCGATATGGTGATCCCCGCGGCACGCTGGGTATCTAACGACAACGATATGCCGATAAAGCTTTGGTCTAATATGCTGAAGCCATATGGCGTAACGCTTGCACCGTGTATTGAAATGTGGTTCGCACCGTATCCTGCCGCTAAAAAGATATGGCCGGATATCACGACCTTTGCTGCTTTTGCGGCGAGCGCATATGCACAGGGTGCGGATAAGATTTATATTTATAACTATTTCCGCGATAATGTTCACCAGCATTTTGACAAGACAGCGCCGCTTAGCTTTGAGCCGGATATCGGTCCAAATTATCTGCCGGTAATGTGGACGGTGCTCAATACTCTTGGCGATCCTGATGCCGTACAAAAAATGAATCGGCGTCATATCGTAACCTACAAGGATGTACAGCCCTTATGGGAAAACAACGGCGGTATCGGAAGACAGCTGCCTGCGGTAATCTCCGGTACGGGTGGCTTCAAGCTGTTCGTTGGCGACATTCCGAAGGGAGCGGAGCTTACTCTGCGCCTTGGTGTAAAAGATGCTGAAAAAGCCTTGGCAAATCCTCCGCTTGTATGCGTAAATCTCACTGCGTGTGAGTTTATTGGCAGCGAGCAGGACGATCGCTTTGCCACATCGACTGTACTTTGCTATTCGATACCCAAAGAGGCACATACTAATATGCTTTGTCCACGTGTTGCAGTGGAGGAGGTCACCGAGTTCACCTGGGTTGAGGTATATGTAAAGGTTACAGATTAATTTGCTTTCCTCTTTTTTCAATTCTTTTTCTCCATACTCGGCGTACCATATAATTATGTCCGGTGCGCCGAGACTTTTTATATGGTGGAAAATGCAATATTTTACGTTTATACTGACTTGACAAGTGAAAGCATTTTTGTTAAAATTTTTTTGACATATATTTTTGAAAGGATAATTCATATGAGACCACAAACAGTAAAAGAGCTTGACGGCATTCGCGTATTAACAAAAGAAGCCGAGCTCTCAATGAAATTTGAACGCTCGCTTGCAGAGGCGGTTCGCTTTCTGGAACGAAATCAGATTTGCGAAGTGGGACTTTGGAAAGAGTTTGTGAATATATTCCGCCGTCAGACGGACGGTGACGCTATAGTCTGGATGACCTGGAGAAGCGAATTCTGGGGTAAAATGATGCGCGGTGCCTGCATGGTACTGAAATATACTGGTGATGACGATATGTACCGTATCGTTGAGGCATCTGTTCGCGATATTTTGACAACCCAGGAGGAAAACGGACGCATCTCCGGCTACTCCTTCAAGGAAGAATTT
Source organism: Clostridia bacterium (assembly GCA_017466685.1). Lineage (GTDB taxonomy): Bacteria > Bacillota > Clostridia > Oscillospirales > CAG-272 > Flemingiibacterium. The sequence goes on along the minus strand of JAFTTS010000079.1, from coordinate 35,548 downwards.
ACACGTTGGGATTTATGGGGCAGAAAATATGTAATGCTCGGAATGATGTATTTCCTTGAAATCTGTCGGGATGAAAAGCTCGCGGAGGAGCTGATATCCTCGATGTGTCGTCAGGCGGATTATATCCTTGAGCACGTTGGCGAAGGAAAGCTCGATATCCGCAAGTGTGCAAAGCATTGGGAAGGACTTAACTCCTGCTCTATCCTTGAGCCTATGGTGCGCTTATACCGTCTTACCGGTGAGAAGCGTTATCTTGAATTTGCGGAGTATATCATCTCCACCGGATTCATTCTTTCCGGGAATCTTGTTGAGCTTGCATATGAGGACAAGGTTGCTCCGCACGAATATCCCATAACTAAGGCGTATGAGATGATGTCCTGCTTTGAGGGACTCTTACAGTATTACTGTTTGACAGGTATCGAAAAATATAAAACTGCAGTTATTAATTTCGGCAAACGTATCGTTAACGGAGAGCTCAGCATTATCGGATGTAGCGGCTGTACTCACGAGCTGTTTGACCATACTGCTGTTAAACAGACACGACCGGAAGCAGACGAGGAAGACGTCATTCAGGAGACCTGTGTGACGGTTACGTGGATGAAATTTGCCGAGGCACTTCTTGAGCTTACCGGTGACGTTACATATGCCGATGCGATAGAGCGTTCATTCTATAACAGTTATATCGGTGCTATGAATACACACCGTGTTCCGACTTCTAATTCCATGTATTCGTTGGTTGGAATTATGGATTATCTTCAGGTGCTTCCGTTCGATAGTTACAGTCCGCTTGTTTCAGCTCGCCGCGGAAAGAGAATAGGAGGATTCAATTTCCTGCACAACGGTGGTTCTTACGGCTGCTGTGCGTGTATCGGTGCTGCAGGAGCAGGACTTATTCCACAGTTTGCTTTGCTTCGTTCCGAAAACGGCATAGTAATAAACTATTATGAGCAGGGAGTGATAAAAACTCAAACTCCCACCGGTGCTCCGCTGTCTGTCACGATGGAAACCGAATATCCGTATGACGGCAAGGTAAGCTTCACGTTTGAAACTGACGTGGAAGAAGAATTTGAGATAAAGTTCAGAATTCCGGCGTGGTGTGAAAAAGCTGCTATTACGGAAAACGGTAAAACTGTTTCAGTTTCTTCGGGCTATGCGAGTATCTTCCGAAAATGGAATAAGGGTGACACAGTGGTTCTTGAGCTTCCCATGCCGGTTAAGCAGATACTTCCTCCAAAGGGAGCCGTAAACGAGGATATATTCGCAGCATATATGCGTGGTCCGATCGTTCTTGCTGCAGATAAGAGAATTACCGATCCCGATGACGTTCTTGATATTCTTTGCGATGATATGGGAAATGTGGCATATACAATATCCAATTGCCCTGAAATACCTGAAAGTAAGCTGTGTCTTGAAGTATCGCTTGCCGATGGCAGAAAGGTGCGCTTGATAGATTATGCTTCTGCCGGAAAAACGTGGACTGACGAATCACGTACCGCTGCGTGGCTTTACCGCAAGCCGATGCAGTAAGTATGTTATAGTAAAGTGATAAATTGAGCTTTAACAACTCATAAAGGAGGATGTTATGACGAACAAGTCTTTCAGAGGCGAGGTATGGAACAACATCGACGAGCAGGTGTTAGCCGAAATAGCAAGGATCAACGACGAAGATGTAGATGGGAAAGTAGGGCAGGATAAATACACTGCTCAGGCTACATCGTATTTGCAATCGTTTTTTGATACAGAGATCGCTGTTTTATATACGATTAACGGTACTGCAGCAAACATAATTGCACTGAAAGCGCTGTTGAATAGATTTGGCTCGGTAATATGTTCTGAACAAGCACACATCAATACATATGAATGCGGTGCGGTAGAATATAATTTGGGAAATAAAATTTTAACTATACCTACCTCGGATGCTAAAATTACTCCTCAGATGATCGATAGATTGCTTTTTGAACATAGAAGTCACCAATACCGTCCTCAAGTCATTGCGCTCACTCAACCAACCGAGCTCGGTACGCTTTATACGCTCGACGAGTTGAGAGCTTTAGTTGTATATGGGCACAGCAAAGGAATGAAAATTTTTATTGATGGAGCGAGAATTGGCTCTGCTCTTGCTTCCCTGGGATGTACACTGCGGGAAATGATAGCAGACACCGGCGTAGATGCATTTACTGTGGGAGGAACGAAAGCGGGTGCTATGTTCGGAGAGGCGGTAGTCTTTTTGGATAAAAACGTACTGCGTGAGGGCGATTATATTTTGAAGCAATCATTGCAGCATTTTGACAAATCTAAATTTTTGGGCATTCAAATGCTTGCTCTTTTTAACGATGACCGATGGGTGAAAAACTTTGCTCATGCAAACAATATGGCTAAATTGCTTGGAGGTCAATTGAGACAAAAGGGAATAATGCCGTACTTTCCGGTGCAAAGTAATATGGTATTTTGTGTTGTCGAAGAGGATATTTTGCGCCAAATGCAAGCGACGTATGATCTCAAGTATTGGTTTGAGGATAAAAAGGTTGTCAGAATGGCTACCACTTTCTCCACAACTGAGGAAGATGTTATGAGGCTTGTGGAGTCCATAAAATAGACGAATACCCTGTTGCGAGTTGAACCTCTATGAGGAGCGCAGCAGGGTATATGTATTGATACAACGAGAAGGTGTTAGCCGAAATAGTAAGGTTCAACGATAAAGATGTAGACTGTAAAGTATGGCAGGATAAATACACTGCTAAAAATGCTTTTTCAAGGCTTTTTCGGCGAATCTTAAAAAAAGACGTATTGCTTCGTATAATACGCCCTTTTTTATTGTTTTCAATATTGATATAATAATATTAACAAGAAATTTATCTGAATATTTGACAATTATTCTTGAAAGGATTATAATTAATAATGAACAAACAATATGAAGCGGCAAAGGCACGGTATGCCGAAATCGGAATTGATACTGAAAAAGCAATTGAACAACTCGGCGAGACTGTAATCTCCATGCATTGCTGGCAGGGTGACGATGTGCTCGGCTTTGACAGTGAAGGCGGACTTTCGGGCGGTATTCAGACTACGGGTAACTATCCCGGCAGAGCACGTACCCCCGATGAGCTTATGCGAGATATAGACAAGGCACTCTCGCTTGTACCCGGAAAGCACAAGCTAAACGTCCATGCGAGCTATGCGATTTTCGATGACGGTGAATTTGTCGACAGAGATGCAATCAAGCCTGAGCATTTCTCAAAATGGGTAGAATTTGCAAAAGAAAGAGGACTCGGACTCGACTTCAATCCAACCTGCTTTTCGCATCCGAAGGCAGAGGGTATGACTCTCTCCAGCGCAAAAGAAGATATCCGCAGATTCTGGGTTGATCATGTAAAGGCCTGCATCCGTATCTCAGAATATTTTGCAGACGAAACGGGGATGCCGTGTGTTATGAACATATGGATTCCCGACGGACTCAAGGATACTCCGGCAGATCGTATCGGTCCGCGTGCACGCTTCAAAAAGTCGCTCGACGAGATTTTTGCCGAGCCGTATGACAAGAATAAAGTATATGTAACCCTTGAATCAAAGGTGTTTGGAATTGGTCTTGAATCATACACCGTAGGCTCGTCTGAGTTTACTCTCGGTTATGTTGCCGCAAACGGACTTGTTCCGCTTATGGACAACGGACATTATCACCCGACCGAGATTGTTTCCGACAAAATCTCTTCACTATTGCTCTTTAACAATAAGCTGGCATTACATATAACACGCGGCGTTCGCTGGGATTCCGACCATGTTGTCCGCTTCGACGACGAAACAAAGGAAATCGCGAAAGAGATAGTTGCCAGCGGAAGAATGAACGATATCGCGATGGCTCTTGACTTTTTTGATGCGAGCATTAACCGCATCGCCGCATGGGTAGTTGGTCTTCGCAGCTTCAGAAAGGCACTGCTTTGGGCTCTCCTTACTCCGCACAAGGCTTTTGCCGAGCTTCAGGACAGCGAACAGTTTACGAAGCTTATGGTACTTCAGGAAGAACTTAAAATGATGCCGATGGGGGCTGTTTGGGATGAATTCTGCAGACGTGCCGGAACCGAAGCATCGGAAAAATGGTTTGACGAAGTTGAAGATTACGAAAGAAATGTGCTTGCAAAGCGTGTATGAGGAGAGAGTTATGAAAGAATTAAAGCAGCTTGAAGAAATGTCGAACCGATACGGCGCAGATGCAAGATATGTACTCGCCGGCGGTGGAAATACATCGTATAAAACAGATACAACACTTTATGTTAAAGGCTCGGGAACATCGCTTGCCACAATAAAGGCAGAGGACTTTGTTCGTCTTGACCGTGAAAAGCTCGGTGCGATGTGGAAGGTGAATTATTCCGAAAATGAAGCGGAACGTGAGAGTCAGGTGCTTGCAGATATGATGGCGGCACGTGCCACAGGTGAAACCCGTCGTCCGAGCGTTGAAACGCTTCTTCACGATCTCTTCCGAGGAAAATTTGTGCTTCACGTTCATCCGTCAGCCGTTAATGCTATGACCTGTGCTAAAATGGGTAAAACCATTGCGGAAAAGTTGTTTCCCGAATCGGTCTGGGTTGATGCCTGCCGTCCGGGATATATCCTCGCTTCTATATGTCGCGATAAACTTAATGCATACAAAGCAAAAACCGGTAAGGATGCCTGCCTTTTGTTCCTGCAGAATCACGGCGTTTTCTTCGCAGGTGACAGCACCGAAGAAATTGACGGGCTTGTTTCGGAAATGATGAATAAGCTCGACGAATATGCTTTGGCTGCACGAAAAGCGGCAAGAGAAAATCTTTGCGTATGGCTCAAAGAGCTTACCGAAACAGGATATTCAGAGTTTCTCGACGGCGGCGATGTTGCTTCGTTCGATCCCGATTTCAACAGTCCGACGCCTGATCATATCGTATACTGCAAGGCAAATTATCTGACGGTCGATTCTTCGGTGACAAAGGATCGGCTCACCAAAAAAGTTCAAATATTCAAAATCGAGAACGAATATTATCCGCGAGTCGTTATCATAAGAGGAGAGGGTGCTGTTGTGCTCGGTGCAGACGAAAAACAACTTACGACCGTACGCGATGTTTTCCTCGATCAAGTAAAGGTTTTCCACGCATCGCATAATTATGGCGGATATTTCGGTATGAGTGACGACCTTGTTGACTTTATTGTAAACTGGGAAGTCGAGAGCTATCGCGCAAAAATAAGCTCCGGAAAATAATTTTTCTAAGCATATGAACCAGAATAAATACATAATTTGTTTCTAAAACTATTTCACGGCATAGCAAACTCCCAACAAATAAAGTAAAGGGGTTACAATATTTATGGATAAAAAGCTTCTTGAGCATATATCGCGCATTTCCGACAACGAGCGCTCGCTCATGTCCATGAGTGAAATTGCATTATCGGAAAGCCCTATGCTGTTTGATAATTTGCCGCTTCGCAGGCGGGATTATGTGTGGAATGTTATCGGAAGCCGTCAGATGGTAAGCACGCATACGCATATCCGTTTTGTCGATATTCCGATTCATTCGCATAATTATATTGAAATGATGTATGTCTGTGAAGGCTCGGTAGCTCATCTTATCGAGGGAATGCCATACACGCTCGAGGCAGGAGAGCTGCTTTTAATGAACCGACACGTCAAACATTCGATAACCGCGTCGGGTGCGGAGGATATTGCGGTGAATTATATCATTTCTTCAGATTTTATTTCATACGCGGCTCCAAGATTCCGCAGTAATCCCAATCTTAAGGATTTTGCCGATGAGGAACGCAAAGAAGGCGGCAAACCCGTTTATCTGATCTACAGCGTAAAAGAGGACCATGCACTTCAAAATCTGCTCGAAAATCTGATACGCGATACGGTTCTCACGCCGAATACTCCGCAGGCACTTAACGCCGATACACTTTGTCTCATTTTCCGTTATCTCGAAACACGTCCGTCCTTGCTCGTTCACAGCTCGGCAGGCGAGGGTGAGGAAGATTCTCTTCGCAGGCGTATCGGAGATTATCTCGAAACATATTACCGCACTGCAACACTTACAGAGCTTGCAGAAACGGTGGGAATGACTCCGCCGTATGTCAGCAGACGTGTAAAGGAGCTTTTCGGAGCATCGTTCTCCGAGCTTGTTAAGGAAAGACGTTTTTCTGAAGCAGAACGTCTTCTTTTGCAGAGCGACATTCCGGTTGCCGCTATAGCAGAAGCGGTTGGTTACGAAAACAATAGCTTTTTCCATAGGCGTTTTCGCGAGCAGTACGGCACGTCACCGAGCAAGTGGCGCAAGAACGGCAGATAAAAAACAATATTTTTTATGGCAGGGTACGTTTAAAATATCCTGCCTGTTTTTTATAAAAAAAGACGTATTTTTATTTAAAGGAACGCTGCTTTTCGAAAAAACATCATAAATAATGAAGCTTTGCATTTTCCGGGAATTTTTCCAATGGATATCGTCGCTATCCCGTCTGTCACGTCTGGGATGGCAAGGATATCCATATGCCTTTCTCCGTGATAACGTGCGGTCATCCCTCGTATCCACCAGCCATTCTCACGGGAAATCGGCGGATTTTGGGTGACACTCCTACCAACTTACGTCAACAATATCTGCTACCCAATACAGACAGATGTATTAACGATAATGCTGTCCATATGCAGTGGATACGATGATCTGCAGATTACGGATTAAGATCAAATAATGATAAATCGGCAGAGTGGAAAACCATTATCTGCCGATTGTTGCCATTATTATATTTTATGAGTTGCGTATTGCCGAGAGCTCCGAGCGTCAGGTTACATTTTCCTCCCTTTGATTGCGCATGACCTCCGCATAACGAAGCATCTGTTTGCGCGACGATACGCCAAGCTTGCCAAGAATATTATGGTTATGATACTTCAGCGTGCTTTCTTTAATGCCGGTCAGGGCAAGGATCTCTTTTGCGCTCTTTCCTGCAAGATAATATTCAAAAACATTTCGTTCCGCTTGTGTAAGCGTTTGAAGTCCTGCGAGGAAATACTGGTAATCCGCAGGATCGATCTCTGTTTTGCGCGAATAGGCAAGACGTTCAAGCTCCGTCTGTATACGGCTGAGCTCACTTTGTGCGTTGCTGTACTGCGCTTTTATTCTGTTAAAATCAGACAATGCCGCTTCATATTCCGCTTGCAGGCGGATTTTTTCATTTTCAGCCGCCTGATGCTTCTCTGTAAGGGCATTTACTGTTTCGCCGTGTGCTTTATCCTGACGGTCAAGATACTCAATAAGGTCAAGAATTTCCGGAATGTCGGAGGATGCCTCACTCCGCTTATCGGATTTGATCTGTTCGAGTGCACCAAGCAGCGGAGACAAAAAGCGCTTGCTGAAATAACGGCAGAAGCTCACTGTGAAAAAGAACAGCAGAACAAAAAGTATGACGGTCTGCACGGTGTTTTCAATGAATACCCGGTTGTAATCCTCCTTCGGAATCATAACCGTAAGAAGATGCTCGCCGGAAGCGGCAGAAAGTGAGAGCTTTTTTGTGAGCCCGAGATATGTGTATGTATCAGACTTGAAATCGGTAAGTCCGCCCTCACGTTTTGTGATCGCGTAATCCTCTGTAAGAGCATGAAAATACCCGTTTGATCCGCCGCAGCTCAGTGACTCAGATGTGATCAGAACATTTTCATGAGCCGTTGTCAGAAGACAGCTGAGATGCTCGAGCTTTGATGGCTGTGTGTGATATGTCATAAAATAGCTGGCACTGATCTCATATCCGCAGATTCCGTAAAAGGTTCCGTCTGCACCAAGCATGGGGATGGTCAGCAGAAGAACATTTTCCGAGGTTCCCGGAAGGACGAACAGCTCTGTGATCCGGTACGCCGTATCAAGCGGGAGAGATGCCTCTGATGAAAGCTCGGCATAATCGGGAATGAGGTCGGTGCGAAATTCCAGTCTCCATTTGCGATGCGGCATGATGCCGTGTGCTTTTGCGATATCGGTGAAGCCGCGGTACATCAGCACATCGGGACTTGACGGCGTATAACCATTGATCTGCAGGTAAAGACCGCTTTTTGAAAAAGCCGATTCGGGAAGGGCAGTATTAACTGTGGCATTAAGCATCACAAATGCGCCGGAACAGTTTGCCTGCAGGAGCTTGTTGCGAAGCGGTTCGATCATTGCCTCCTGTATGGCGGCGGCATCGGTTACGGAATCGTTAAGAGAAGCAAACGAAGCATTATGTGTCTGCAGATACGATTCAAGAACAGCGGTCATTTCCTCGGACATTGTGATCGCAGAGGCGGCGAGATGGTCGAAATGGGCAGAAATATCCTTCTCGAAAACCTCCATCTGAATGTCCAAAACCTCATAAAATGTTTGTTCTGTGCTTGTCGTGCGTCCGAATATGACCATTCCCATGATCAGTATAAGAAGAACCAGAATTGCCAGAAAAAGCATATAGACAAACAGCTTGCGCTTTAACGACCACTCGGAATACCGCAGAGTGGAAAGCTTACGCATATTCCCACCTCTTTCAATCAATACCGCAGAAAAATTCCCAAATCTCCTCGGTCAGTGTATCAATACTCTCGCCGTTTTCGGCACGTTCTATGAGAGCTTGCTGCATATCACGAAGTCCTGCATACAAAGCGTTTGTTTTATCATAAAAGCCCTCAAGATCCGGACGCACAACGGGAATCGTTTCGTCGTACATTGTTTTGATGGCGGTGTAGAGACTTTCATAGCCGTCATCGGTAAAGGTGTACGCTTCGATCTGCTCAAATGCACCGTTTGTCACCGGCATATAACCTGTGCTGACGACAAAATCAAGATTCCGCTCACTTTCCGTGAACCATTTTACAAATTCGTATGCTGCCTCTGCTTTTTGGTCGGTCGTTCTGAAGGCGCACAAGCCAACACCCGTCTGCGGCATATATTCGTTTTCACCGCCCGATTTCGGAAGCGGAAGCACCTGCAGCTCCATCGGTTCGGATGTGTTATCGGGATAGGTGACGGTGTCGTTATAATAACCGACAGCCGCAGATGAGCCGATACCGGAAAGCACCTCGCCGGTCATGACCTGCGTATTTGCATAGAGGTCGGATACGGCGATATGTCCTTGTACAAGGGATTTTGCGAACATGGAAAAGGATTCCTTGACTGCAGGATCGCTTTCATCATACCAACCGCTTTCGGTATATTCGAGCTTACCGCATCCTGACAGAATATCAAGCTCCATGTGTCTTACGAGATAGTCAAAGGCGCAGAACGGACGTCCGCCTGACCATTTGTAATATTTCTCAGCTGCTGTAAAGAAGCCGTCCCAGGTTGAGAGGTCATCAAGGCTCACACCGGTGTCCTCGGAGAAGCGTGTAAACTGTGAGCCGTTCATAAAGAGTGCGTATGTGGATTTCGAAACGGGAAAAACGATCAGCTTTTCGTCGATCATACCGCTTTCGATGAATTCGGGCACATAGGTCTCCAGCTCCTTTTCGGTAAACCACTCGCCAAAGTCAAGCAGATTGTCGATACCGAGTGACGGTGCATTCTGCGTGTGGCAGGAGAAGAGATCGGGCAGCTCCGGAGTGCCGGGCTTACCTGACTGTGCGTCGAGAAGCTGAGCCAGAATTTTGGATGTGCTCGTTACGTTGGTGACCTGAACACGGATGCCCTTCTCGTGTCCGACGGTTTCGTTGAACTCCTCGATAAGCAGATTCATGGGAGCATCAGCCTGCTCACCGTAAACGTGCCAGATCGTCAGTGTGACCGGGCTTGCGGGATCGAGCAGTGTTTTTTCCGAACAGCCGAAAAGTCCTGTCAAGGCAAGGGACAGCAGTAATACTGCCGCTAAAAGAAGTGCAAGTGTTTTTTTCATGTTTTGTTCCTCCGTTTTTTCGTTTTTTCTCGAAAAAAATCAAATATTTTCTCTTTTCCCCACCTTTTGCCCGTTTGGGTGGGGGACAAAAATCCGAAAATATGTATAATGGTAATTGCAAGAGGTTAAAGGAGGGTATAAATCTTGCCTTCGGTCAAAAGAAGATATGGGGTGCCCTATGATGGATTTTTCATCAGTCTCCGCAAACGCGCCAACGGATCGGAGGCCACCCCGGTTATTATATTTATAGTATACCACATAATACCTGATCAGTCAACGGTTTTGACAGGTTTTGATCAAAGCATCGAAATATCAGCTCTGAGTAAAGGAGGTAAATGTTTTGTATGACAAAAGGAAAAACAGCGGCTTATAAAATCATTTCCGATTCGGGCGGAAACCGGTACCGCTTCTACTGTGAGCTTACCGGAGCACTCCTTTGCACCACCAAGCCGTATCACGCGGATATGCCCGATGCGGAGCTTCGACTTGCGTGGGAAACTGAGGGGAAGTCACATTTCAATTTGTGTCACAAGTGCGGCAGGTGGGTGATAGATGCGATGTACAATGCGGATGCGCTTGAGTGTGTTGCCTGTGCGCCTTGGGAAAACACGCCAGAATACTGTAAATTCTGCGGTGCAAAGGTGTCCAGCTCCGACTGCGTATGTCCGAAATGCGGAGAGCATCTGATCTACGGAGGAAGATTTGATGATACGTGATAACAAAAGCGAAAAATTTATGCGGCTCGGGACTTACGGCATGGGACCTGTTGCCATGAAAAAAATCAAGATATGTCCGAGATGCGGTCAGATTGCAAAAAGGACGTCACTTTTGTGTCCTGCGTGTAAAAGGCTGTTGACGCGCAAAACACTCTTTGACGAATATAAAATGATGCATTCTCGCTGTCCGTCATGTGACATTCCTTTGACCTCGGATACGCAGTATTGCCCACACTGCGGACGAAAAGTAGCTCTTATCCCGGGCAAATAAACGACTTTATATCAAGGAGAATAAAACAATGAAAAAGATTACACATTTTAAACGAATACTTGCTATGGCGGTAGTTGTCGTTTTACTGATTGGTTGCTTGTCGACGTCTGTATTTGCAGCCAAGGAGATGTTCACAACCTATGAGATCACCAACGTCACCATTATCGGAATAGACGCTCCGAAGGCAGGTGAAAAATTCGACTTCACTGCTGAAGAAAACTCGCAGAAATATAATATCATCAAGGTTGCCTGGCAAGCACAGTACCGTGACGACTACATAACAAGCACCTCGTCAACTGCGGCCGCAGGAACAAAATATACGGTTTTTGTGGTTCTTGAGGTTGCAACTCCCGAGCATTATTTCAAAACAGGTGAGGGAAGAGTATCGGCGGTTCCGTCGGTTACTATAAACGGTAATACGGCAGCACAAAATAATGCACAGGATTATTCTCTCTTTTCGATAGATGCGTCCAAATATGAGCATGATACCACATATCAGAAATACCTGACAGTATCCTATACCTTCCCGGCAACCGAAGCGCAGACCTCCGTCAAGGACGTGGCTGTACTTAATGTCACCGAACCGGCTTCGGGTGAAAAACCTGATTTTAATGCGGATACGCCGACGGGCTGCGGTTATTATGTCAGCAAAATCCGTTGGTACAAGTCAGGCTCAAACACGGATATGACATCCTCGGATAAGTTTGAGTCAGGTCAGAAATATTATGCATTCATTGAGATCACAGCCGAAAGCACTTACAGCTTCTGGGCATACAATTATATGTCCGGCACCGTCAACGGCGTGAAGGCACTCGGATTTACGGCTGACGGTACGGTAAGCAAGATAACTATGATGGCCGAATTTACCGCCACCGGTGCTCCTGTAATTTACAATATCGATATCAAGGATGTTAAAGCTCCGATTGCCGGCAGTGCACCTACGTATTCCGCCACCTTGGCATCGAGCGGATATGTGAGCACAGGCCGCAGTGACGCTTACTACAAAAACGGTATGTGTTGGTCGGTCAATGGCGGCTCGTATCTGGCTGCATCCGGTCAGGCATTCGCTCCGAGGACTGAATATCAGGTGGATATTCGCCTGAAGCCTGCAAGCGGTTATCAGTTTGCAACCAAGACAAACGGAAGTATTGATCTTACTGCCACCGTCAACGGAAAGGCTGCGACTGTTTCCGGCAATAAAAATGAAATAGTTGTTACATATGTATTCCCCGAGACAGAAAATATCGCCATCAGCAAAGTTGGTGTTACCGATATTGACGCACCTGTAACCGGAAATTCTCCCGATTACGAGGCATCGTACAGCAATGTAAACTACGGTGCCGCTGATTATAACGATAAAACCAATAAAAACGGCATTTCCTGGTACAACGAAACGGACAAGAAAACTATGTCCACATCGGATAAATTTGAGGCAGGCAAGGTTTATACTGTGCAGATCATGATCTGGACAAACGACGGCTACGAATTTCAGTATAAATCCGGTTCGGTTAACATAGCCGGCACAGTTAACGGCAAGAGTGCCGAGGTAAGCTCCAGAAACAACGAGGAGGTTACTCTCTATTACACCTTCCCCAAGACCGAAGAACACAAATGCTCTCCCAAGAAGATTGATGAAGTTAAGGCGACCTGCAAGGAAGAAGGCAAAAAGTCCTATTATTTCTGCCCTGAGTGCGGTAAAAACTTTGAGGATTCCAAATGTACAAAGGAAATTACCGACATCAATGCATGGGGGAAAATTGAAAAGCTTGAGCACACCGGCGGCAAGGCAACCTGTGACAACCGTGCGATCTGCAAAAACTGCGGTGAATGGTACGGTGAGTTTGCCGAGCACAAATTCGGTACGGCATGGGACTATAAGGATGAAACCGGTCACGCACATAAATGTAAGGAATGCGGAATCAACGATACGATCGTACCTCACAGCGGCGGTATTTCCAAATGCGGTGAGACTGCCAAGTGTTCCGAATGTAAAGCCGAATACGGCGAGGTGATCCAGCATCAGTGGAGCAAAACTCCCGAATACACCGATAAAAACGGACACGCATACAAATGCACCGTATGCGGTGAACATGATACAGTTGTAGCTCACAGCGGCGGCACGGCTGACTGCAAGAATAAAGCGAAGTGTTCTGTCTGCGGCACAGAATATGGAAAAGTCGGCGACCACAAGTGGAGTGCACAGTGGGATTATACCGATGCAAAGGGACACGCACACAAGTGTAGTGTCTGCGGTGAGCACGATGACGTCGTAAAGCACACTCCCGGTGCAGCTGCAACCGAAACCGCATCACAAAATTGCACCGTTTGCGGCTATACAATAGCTCCGGCGACTACACATAAGCATAAGCTTGTTCGTATGGACGCTGTTAAGGCAACCTGCACAGAGCCGGGAATGAAATCGTATTACTACTGCCAGTCCTGCGACAGTATTTTCACAAATAACACCGATGGCGAAGAAATCACGGATAAAGACAGTCTCGTTATACCTGCCACCGGTCATAAGGAATCGAAATGGAAATACGATGCGGATGTTCACTGGAAGGAATGTACAGTCAAGGGTTGTGACGCTATCATCGACGGAACGAACGAAGGACATGATTTCTCAGAGAAGGATAAATGTACCGTCTGCGGCTATAAGCGTGGAGATGCTATTACAGAGGAGCCCACTCAGGCGGAATCTGAAACAGATGAACCTACCACGGGTGACACCTCCGATGATACGGGAAATTCTCCTGATTCATCACAAAACGGCGACACCTCCGACTCTGCAGAGAAGCAGGATGATGATAATGCGTTTATGTGGATCATTATAGCTGCCGTGGCTGTGGCTGTTGTCTGCGTTGCCCTTACGGCGGTGGTGCTGGTGAAGAAAAAAGGTAAAAAATAAGAAAACGAAAGAAGTTGGGATGTGAAAAACATGAAGTGGCTTTTATGCGGTGCGGGTGTCGTACTGCTCGCCGGACTTCTTCTTGTGGGATACAAGAAAATGAACACAAAATCAACCGATGATGTGGACGGTGGCGTGGTTAAGCACCAAAGCGGTGACGATTCGCCGAAGGTTATCGAGTCTGCGGAAATCACGGAATTTCACTGTGAATTTTCACTGCTTGCCGCTGCAGAGCCTGAAGAGCTTGAAAACAGGATATACAAGTTAGATGCTCTGTATAAAGGCGAAACGGTTCACTGCACCTACAAGCGGTACGGACGCGGTGCTCCGGCGGAAAGCTTCGAGTTTGAAGCGGATGCAGCTTTTCTTGAATCATTGCAGGAAATCGTTTCGAGGCATGATTTGGCATCCCATAACGGTTACGTCCATACGGTCAGCGGACTGCCGGATATGTACGGTGCACTGATCGACATCCGATATGCCTCGGGCGAATCCATCTATGCTCACAATAATCAGGACTGCTTTATGACAATGGAATCAATGGGTGAGCTCAACAAACTTTTTATGTCACAGGGTAAGCAATAAACCATATATAATTACAGGAGGATAACAATATGTCAATTTTTGATAAGCTCAAGAAAACCGTAAACGATGCAGTGAAAAATACTGCTGCAGGCGCAGTTAATGCGATGACAACCCAGAGGGAGACCTTCACCTTTGACGCACTTCCCGAAAGCCTTGCCGAGCTGCAGGCCATCCCGGAAGCATCAATGGATACCCCCTTCAAGACAGCCGCACTGACTGTTTGTGCACTCTGTGTCTATGCGGCAGACAAGGCGATCGGTGCTGAAATGCTCAATTTCCTGCTCGGTCCAAGACCGCTTAACAATGCTCAGATTTCGTTCTTAAACGAGCGTTTCCGTGACGGACATCATGTGCCTTTCTCGTATTTCAAGGGTGCTGTTCCCGGAAATGATTACACTCCCGATACCCCTTTCACTATAACTGTCGAATCGGGCGCATATTCCGATGCCAATGCAGATGAGGGCTATAAAAAGCTGTTCATCAGAAGCGGCGGTGCGGATAATCCTCGTGAGATCGTGCTTCGTAAACGCGGCAGTGACGGAAAATGGTTCTTGTGGGAGCAATTCCTGCTGGTCGGCATCCGAAAGGCTAAATCGGACGATCCGTGGGCATGAAAATCCGGATACTGATAAGTGCTATGGTATTTACAATGCTGATGGGACTTTTCGGATGCGGAAAAGAAGCTCAAAAAACGGTCACCTCGGTGGAGAATATGACGCTTACCCTGCGTGGAATGCGCGGTGGTTATGTTTACAAATTCGAAGGCGAGGGGAGTTACACGGAGCTGCGGCGTTATCGGGAAATATACCGTGACGGCGAAGATTTGCTTGAGCTTGAAAAAAGCGTCCCCTGCAGTGCACAAACGATGATCAAACTTATGAACACCTGCAGCATCCTTCGCTGGGACGGATTTCATGGCGAACATCCCAAAAATGTGCAGGACGGGATCATGTTCCGCTTTGACGCGACGGTGAACGGCGGTGAGACTGTTTCTGCAGACGGGTCCGCGAATTTTCCGAAAGGATATCACGAATTTGTGTGCGCTTTGGATGCAATGCTCGCAGAGAGTGAAACCTGTCACAAATGAAATTTCGAGGTGGGGAGCTTCGGTTCCCCGTCTTCTCAAAGTCCTTCTCCGTTTATCCGTATGCGAGGAGGATTTTGAGAAAGAAAATAATTTGGCAAACAGAAATCATTATTAAGGAGGTATATGCAATGAGTTATGTTGGAAAGTGGGTATTTCACTCGATCGGTACGATAACGGATTCCGATGAAATGGTCTATTTGGGCAGAGAGGATTATCTGAAGTCCCCGATGCCGTATATCGATGAAACGGACGAAGAAGCGGTCGCCGATGAGCAGAGAGAGAGAAAAAGCATGATCGGTATGCAGATCGAAATCTGCGAGGACGGCAAGATGTATATGCTGATGCCGCTTCCGGATGGAGTTTGTGAGGATGAGGTCGATGCGGCTGTTGCCTCCGGTGAAATAACTCTGCGCGACGATATGATGATGAGCGGTTTCGAATCGTGGGAGGAACGTGACGGTGCGCTTTGGTACACCACTGAACTCAGCGAGGATGGATGGACACAGGGCTCGGACGGTGACGGTTTTATTTTCTTCATGACCATCCGATTCGTGAAGGCAGAATGATTAGGGAGACGCTGTATGAGTGCTTTTGAGAGTGGAAGCTTCCGTGTGAGCGTGCCTGACGGCTGGATGGCGTTCTGCGGTACTGACAGTGAC
Source organism: Clostridia bacterium (assembly GCA_017466685.1). Taxonomy (GTDB): domain Bacteria; phylum Bacillota; class Clostridia; order Oscillospirales; family CAG-272; genus Flemingiibacterium. Next base: position 19,470 of record JAFTTS010000079.1, on the reverse strand, counting down.
GGAAAGATTACGCCGAAGAAGGTACATATTTATAAAGGCATAGAAAAAGAGACGGATATTTTCACTCATGTCGGCATTACGGTATGTTTCTTCGGCAAAGAGGATTATTACCTTTCTCCCAAAAGCTTCTATGACAATATTGCAGATATAGAGCCCATCACCCTCGGTGCTTACACCTGGAACGGCTACACCTGCACAAGTCTCGGATACCCGTATACGATGCTGGATGCAAAGTGGGATGGCTGTGTTTTTCAGGTTATGATCCTCATGAAAAACAGGGAGCATGAGATTTCGCTCGAGGACACGGATGTGAGACTTATCATCGAGAGCCTTGTGCCGGTGATGTGTGATTCTGATAAATAATAGCGAAAGAAGGGTTTAAATGAAATCGGAGTTTAAAAAAGGCTTGAGTTTACTGCTCTGTTTTTTGATGCTGTTCAGTGTATTTTCGACAGTAGGCGGATATGAGCACATACATTTGGAATCAGGCCATGTACATGAAGAACACGAAGAACATACAAGCGTACTCGACATTATCGACAATACGCTCGGATTTGTGTTATCACTGTTTGCCGTGCCCGTCAGTGCCGATTATGAGGACGGCGTTGAATGTGACTACTGCGGCGGCTGGCGGTATGATGACTGGAAATGCGAGAACGGTGATCATTGCGGAGAGGGTGCGGACGGCGATTGCTACGAGGAGCACCACTGCGGATATTGCGGTGCCTGCGATGACGACCACGAAATGTGCGACGACTGCGGCAACTGTCTGGAGGATCACTGCGAATGTGATGACAAATGCCGTGGATGCTATGAGCAGGGTGGCACGATCTGTTCCGAGTGCGGTGAACACTGTACCGAATGTGATGAGTGGATCTGCGATGATTGCGGTAAGTGTGCCGATTGTGCAGGCAACGAAGCTTACTGCTCATACTGTGATATCTGCATAAACTGTGCGGAGTGGATCTGTTACTGCGGCGACGGATGCTCAAGATGTGCTCTCGGATGCGATGATTGCTACGAAAAATGCACCAACTGCGAGCCGGAACTGCTTTGCTTGTATTGCAGTACCTGTTATGACTGCATTGGAGGTGACGGCAGCTTCTGCACGACCTGCCAGCTGTGTGAAAACTGTGTTGATGCTATCTGTTATTGCGGTGGCGGCTGTTCGCAATGTGTGCTTGTCTGCGAGGATTGCGGCGAAAAATGCGAAAACTGCGCGGACGGCGGTATTTGCGGCGAGTGTGGTGTCTGCTTTGACTGCGTTGGCGGCGATGGCAACTATTGCTATGAGTGCGACCAATGCATTGACTGTGTGGATGCCATATGCGGCGGATGTTCAAGCGGATGTGCGGAATGTACGGAGCTATGTCCCGAATGTAACGATAAATGCATGAACTGTGCCGATGACCAGATCTGCAGCGATTGCGGCGTTTGCTTCGATTGTGTCGGCGGTGAGGGAAATTACTGTGCCGAGTGCGGAGTTTGCAAAAACTGCGTGGAGATATGCATTTGCGGTAACGGATGCGTGGAATGTGCAGTGATCTGTACGGAATGTGCCGAAAAATGCGAGGCTTGTGCAGACGATCAGCTTTGTACAGAGTGCGGTACCTGTATTGACTGTGTTGGCGGTGAGAGCAATTTCTGCGTCGAGTGCGGTCTTTGCTATAACTGTGTCGATATGGTCTGCGTTTGCGGCGGCGGATGCTCGAACTGTGCTATAATCTGTTCCGAATGCGGTGAAAAGTGCGAGGCTTGTGCAGACGATCAGCTTTGCCAGGACTGCGAGGTCTGCTTCGACTGTGTTGGCGGAGAGGGCAATTACTGTGCTGAATGCGGACTTTGCAAAAACTGCGTGGAGATATGTATATGCGGTAACGGATGCGTGGAGTGTGCGACGGTATGCCCTGAGTGTGCTGAAAAGTGTACCAACTGCGCAGAGGAGGAAATATGCGGCGGATGCGATGTCTGCAAGGACTGCGTTGGCGGAGACGGTAACTTCTGCGATAACTGCGAAACCTGCAAGATGTGCTCGGACTTTGTCTGCATCTGCGGCGGTGGCTGTTCGGAATGTGTGGAACGAATCTGTCCCGAGTGTAACGAAAAATGCGAAAATTGTGCCGCGGATGAGCTGTGTATCGACTGTGGATTCTGTGCCGACTGTGTGGGTGACGGCAACTTCTGTTTTGATTGTTCACTATGTATCACCTGCGTGGAAATGGTCTGCTCATGCGGCGGCGGATGTACCAACTGTGCTGTTGTCTGTATGGAGTGCTGTGAAAAATGCTCTAACTGCTCCGACGGGGAGTTGTGTACGGAATGCGGTAAATGTATTGACTGCGCCGGCTCGGACAGCTTCTGCACGACCTGCGGACTTTGCTCCGATTGCGGCAATGTTTGTCCGTGCGGTGAGGGCTGTGAAAACTGCGCCGATCTTTGTCCCGATTGCGGCGAGGTCTGTTCATCCTGCAGTGATGAATTCTGCGTTTCCTGCGATCTCTGCCGTGAATGTGCCGGCGATCTGTTTTGCGAGGAGTGTTACCAGTGCGGTGACTGTACGGAGGTCTGCGAGGAGTGCGGTATCGTTTGTCGGGACTGTGCTGAAAGTGTATGTGAGGACTGCGGTAAATGCTCCGGTTGTATAGATGAGTTTTGTCCGGATTGCGGTATTTGCATAGACTGTGCAGACAGTATGTGTCAGGACTGTTATTACTGCGGTGACTGTGCCGAAATCTGCGGTGACTGCGGTGAATATTGTTCCGACTGTGTCGGATTCTGTTCGGAGTGCGGAAAATGCGAGAGCTGTATCGAAATCTGTCCCGACTGTGAATTATGCACCGATTGTTGTGCGGAAATTGCACAAGGCTACGGATGTGATCACGGTATCTGTCCCGAAAGTGACGAATGGAAGACGCATTATTGCACTGCCGGAGAACACTGTGTTGGTGATTCTGCAAAAATAGAATATAACGAAAATGAGCATTGGACGCTCTGTGGCGAGGGCTGTGACGTTAAGCTGAACGTGCAGGCGCACACCTTTGGTGAGGCTGAGGTTACAAAACAAGCAACGAAGGATGCGGACGGCGTGATGAAGCTTAGCTGTACAGAATGCGGATTCTCAAAAGAGGAAAAGATTCCAAAGCTGACCGACGGACATACGCATGAATATAAGTCAACCGTGACCGAGCCGAGCTGTCTGTCAGGCGGATATACAACGCATACCTGTTCCTGCGGTCATTCATGGAAGGATGCAGAGACTGCCGCGGTGAAGCATAACTATGAGCACAAGTACACCGAGGGCGAGCACTGGAAGGAATGCAGCTTCTGTCATGAAGCAACGGAAAAAGCTCCGCATAAGCTCGGTGAGTGGAAAACCGTGTTGAAGGCAGGATATACGTTTAACGGTGAAAAGCAGCGTGTGTGCAAGATCTGCGGCTATACAGTCAGCGAATCGATTCCCATGCTGAAGGTGCCGGAGGATAAGTTTGTTATAACGATGCCGGATTATTCCGGAGGTGGTGAAGCTTCAATCGATAAGCCCGATGACGAAACAAATGAGAATCCGCAAGGAACTCCTCCCGGAAAAGAACCGATTCCCGACACATCACATACGGTTAAAGAGCTGCTTACAACAGGCTCCGGCAATGCGGTCCCGACACTTCCGGTACTTGCGCCCAAAGAAGAAGGTTATATTTTTGAAGGATGGGTGGACAAGGCGACCGGTGAGCCGGTTAAAAAGGGTGATAAGCTGACAGGAAATGTGGAGCTTGAGCCGGTCTGGAAGAATTGCCCGGAGGATAATCACACGGATGAAGACGGGGACGATATTTGTGATGAATGCGGATATATTTTCGTGAAATCCGAAATTCCCGGTGGGGAAGATACCACCGCAGCTGATAATCAAAGCAACACGAATCCGACGGACGGACAGGATGCAGATCGCGATGGAATGCCGTCATGGCTCATTTGGCTCATTGTCGGATGCGGTGGCGTGGTGGCTGCCTGCGGTTCGGTGCTGTTCGTTGTTCTTCGTAAAAAGAAGAATGAGGAATAAAGCGAATACCCTGCTAGTACGCCTGGGATGGCAAGAATAGCCATATACCGCACTCTGTGAGAACGTGTGGTTATCCCTCGCATACACCGGGCATTCTCACGGAAAACGTCAAATAACAAAAATACGCCGCTCAGCAAGGTTTTGTCCTGCCGGGTGGCGTATCGCTTTTTTGTGTGTTTGTGTATGTGACTGCGTAAAATCACGAAAAAACGGTGGATTTATTTAATACAGCCTTTGGGTTTCATAAACTTGCAAGCTCTTTTGTAACCTGTAAGAACTTGTCGATGTCCTTAAGCGAGTTACAGTGGAGCGGAGATACTCTTACAGCACCGTCCATGTCAAAGGATTCAAGCATACGCTTTGAGTAAATGCTGCTTGAAAGACGATCGTAAACAATTACTCCGCGTTTTTCATATTCACGGACAGCCTCGGTATATCCAAGATTATCAAAGCCCATAGCAAGAATCAAATCTCTTGTTGTCAGATCCTCGTTGTCAAGGAATACCTTTACATTCTTGATATGTCTGAGTCCCGGATTTTCAGGAGTTCCTTCAAGCATTCTGTAAAGGAGTGCTCTCTCCTGAAGCTTGATTCTTGTCATACCTTCTACAAACAACTCTCTCCTGTTTGCAGACTCAATGTACTTTTCGCCAAGCCAGCATACATAATCAACAATTGTAGTGATTGCGGCATACTGTGCAGGAGCAGGACTGCCAAGCCCCCATACATTGGCTGTGTTTCCTGCAAGCTTGTGGTGAGGAAGCTTTGCAACTCTTTCGGAAACCCAACCAATACCCGAACCGCGGTAGCCGAAGAATTTATACGGAGCAAAGTTAATAGCGTCCACGGGTGTCTCTTCAAGGTCAATTACACCGTGAGGAGCATGTTGCACAGCGTCGACAACTATGTATAAGTCAGGCTTTTTGGCTCTTGCCTGACGGATGATCTCTTTCATGTTATAGATAGCACCGGTAATATTAGAAGCATACATAACACTGAGAAGAACTGTATTTTCATCAATAAGTGAAGCAACTGTTTCAGGGTCCACACCGCCGGTAACCTTGTTACTCTGTGCAACTCTCAGCTCACATCCTGTTTTTTCCGCATAGTACGAAACAGCATCAAATGCAGACGGATGCTCAAGCACGGATGCAACAATGTTCGTACCCTCTGTATTTTCTGCAATTGCTCCAACCCTCTGGAACATAACCTGTGAAGCGGTGAGGGATGTGAGAATGCTGCCGGATGTCGGCGCGTTAAGGATTATACGAATGTCGTCCTCGCCTTTTTTCTGCACATCCTGAAGGTAACGTGCCATATTGTGGATTCTTTCGGGGCAGTCGGGAATTGCATCGAGCTCTGCAAAAACTTCTTCTATTTTTTTGAGTCTGAAAGAGCCGCCTGCGTTGTCAAAAAAGAGTCTTTCGCCTGCAAATTTGTCTTCGTTAAGATACAGAAACTTATCCTGCACCTCTTTCATAATTTCTTCGCTGAATGCTAAACCGTTTGGATAGTTCATTTTTGATTCTCCTCTCAAATACATAAATTTCCGTCTTTTAAAATACATTCGTCGTCAATATAGGCAGTTGGTGCACGGAATACCATAATCAAACCCGAATGGAGCAATCCATAATTGAGCACGAAAAAATTTTAAGTGCTATAAGAGATAAAAACAAACAGGCATTTGCTGATGCGATAGAAGAGAATATTCTTAACGGCTTCAGAAGCCTTGCAGACAGATTTTTGGGATAACATTACTTGGAGTCTTGTTTGTATGTTTTGGTTTTTTTCTGAAAAGTATTGATTTTTTAGCAAACATATCATATAATATATAATTAATGGGTGCACGTGTGAATAATTCTCATGCGGAAACCGATATGACATAAAGATAAACTTATTAACTAACAAAAGCCGGGTGAAAATCATGATAAAAAAATCAATGTATAAAGGAAGAGAAGCAATAACTATTGAATGCAGTAGGTTTTCTGCAGTTTTTTTACCGTCAGACGGTGCAAAAATGGCTTCATTTAAAACTGAAGACGGTACAGAACTTTTGGCACAGGCGCCGGGCAAAGAATATAAACGCCTTTTTCTTGATTCCGACTATGTGGAATGCGAATGCAGCGCCTTCGATGATATGTTCCCCACCATAGATCCTTGCACGATAAACGGTTTTGAGTATCTTGACCACGGTGAAGTTTGCCGCCGCGAACATACTGCCCAAATAATCGACGGTGCTGTTTGTTTTACTTGCTTTTTGCCCTCACTCAACATAACCTATAAAAAAATCGCTTACATAGAAAATGATGAGCTTCTTATTAAATACATCATCGAAAACCATAACGATGTTCGTTTCCCTTATATTTGGGCAGCGCATATGATGTTAAAGGGTGAAGAAGGTATCCATGCGGTAAGCAATTTCCCCGAAGACAGCGAGATAAAGATTATGAGCGGCAACCCGACAGGTGATGTACATTTTCTCCCGGATTTCGGTAATAAGTGTTATAAATTTTATTACACCAATACAGTAACGCCTTTGAAATGCGGTGTTGTTTACCCGAAAAGCAAAATCGAAGTAAGTGTAGAGTTTGATAACGATGTTATAAAATATTTTGGCGTTTGGGTAAATCCCGGCGACATTAATGAAATGTATAATATTGCGATTGAACCCTGTTCTGCACCTTACGATAGTCCGGTAAACGCCGAGAAAGAAAATGTTTGCTCATATCTGATGCCAAAAGAAAAAGCAGAGTTCACATTAAAAATGTCGTACAAAAAATTGGTCTGACAGGAAGTTCACCCTTTGCAACACCAATAATATAACCATACAAAAAGTCCCCGAGTCAATCGAGGATTTTTTTGTTTTATTGTATCGGCTTGTGTGCTCACCTTAAGAACTGCAATGGCGTGATTGATATTTGAATATAAATTGTTAACATTTTTAAAAATTGTTGACAATTTCTGTTTGCTGGTGTACAATTATTTTAAGGTGGTGATATGAATGCAGGATGCTTTAAAAAGAAGCAGTACAGTACAAACGCCCTTGAACGAGCTCAGGCGGGATATTATCATGAAAAAGCTCGAAAACGATACTCATGTAACAGAACTGCAGTTTGCCGAGAGGTATCTTTGCAGCCGTGCGGCGTTAAGAAGTGCACTTGCTGTTCTTGAACAGGAAGGTCTGATACGTGTTATGCCAAACGGTACAAAGCGTATATGCAGTTTAACTACAAAAGACATAAATGATTTGTATGAATTTCGTACCTATATTGAATGCAGTGCACTCAGGCAGGCATTAACGAGCGGTACGCTGGATATATCAAAACTCATTCAAGTGATCGAAGAAGCACAGGAGAATGACGACTTCCTCGATTGCGATGCCAAGTTTCACGAAACGCTTGTGGCAATGAGCAATAACAAAGCACTGTTGCAGGCATGGAAAACCTTTGCGCCCGTGACAAGAGAACTCTTTTCACTGAATTTCAGTCACTCTCAAAATGTTAAGGATGCTTTTCATACAAGGCATATGCTTATTATAAAAATGCTGCTTGACAGGGATGAAGCGGTGATCGATGTACTGAGATCTCATATTGATGAGGCAAAAGAATTATCTTTGATAGAAGATTAAGCGGAGATGTTTCTATGATAGTAGATAATATTGTTAACTGTGAAAAATATTACGGAGTAAACGATAAATTCAAAAAGGCGTTTGATTTTTTGAAAAAAGCCCCTGCGGATTTGGCGGAAGGCAGACACGAAATTGAGGGCGATGAAATTTATGCTGTTGTCCAGTCTTATGTTACGAAAAAAGAAGAAGAATGTATATGTGAAGGTCATAGAAAATACATAGATGTTCAGTATATGGTTTCAGGCAATGAATTTATGAAGATCACAGATATATCTTCTGTTAAATCTGAAGCTATATATGATGAAAATAAGGATCTTGAGCTTTTTTCAACCGGTGAGGCTTGCGATAAAATAGTAATGGCGCCGGGAAAATTTGCCATATTCTTTCCAAACGATATACACAAAGGGGCAATAATGTATACCATCCCTTCGGCTATTAAGAAAATCATAGTCAAAGTAAGGGTTTGATATAAAAAAACAACTATCTCGAAAGAGAGTAATGAAAGGTGGAGTATTATGAAAATCACAGACGTACAGGCAATTATTGTAAAGCAACCGGAGATCAGTATCATCGGTGACGGAAGTCAGGACACAGTTGTAATCAAGGTTATGACTGATGAAGGAATTACAGGTATAGGTGAAGTTGACTCTTCTCCCTATGTTGTAAAGGCTATTGTTGAAGCAGGAACTTCTCATATGGTATGTATGGGACTTCGTGACGTTGTAGTGGGTGAGGACCCGTTTGACGTTGAAAAAATCTGGTACAAGATGTATGAGCTTTGCTACTACTACGGCAGAAGAAGTGTTGCTATACACGCAATGAGCGGTATTGATATGGCAATTTGGGATATTCTTGGTAAGAAGATGGGCGTTCCGGTGCATAAGCTGCTTGGCGGTGCGTTCAGAGATAAGATCCCCGCATACTGCAGCGTACTTATGCCCGATAACGAGGATGAGATCAAGAGAATTGCTGATACATATCTGCCTCAGGGTTACACCGGTATTAAGTTCGGCTGGGGCGCTTTGGGACAAAGTGATAAAAAGGATTTAGAGCTTGTTAAAATGTGCCGTAAAGCAATGGGTGACGATCCTAAGCTTATGATAGATATCGGTATGGTATGGCGTGATCTTAAGACTGCTATCCGACTTTGCAACGAGTTTGAGCAGCAGGATGTTTACTGGGTAGAGGAGCCCTTCAAGCCCGATGATCTTGATGCGTATAAGCGTCTGTGTAATTCTGTTAATATGCGTATTTCAGCCGGCGAAGAGGTTGGTACGATGTTCGAATTCAACGAGCTCATCGCAGGCTGCGGCATTGATATTATTCAGCCCGACATCAGCCGCTGCGGTGGTATTACAATAGCTAAAAAGGTTATTGATATGGCATATCTGCATAAGATCCCTGTTATCCCCCATGCATTCAAAACAGGCATACTTATGAGTGCCTCCCTGCAGGTTATTGCCGCAACTCCCAATGCTTTGTGGCTCGAATACTGCTGCCAGGAAACCGTCCTTTCCAAGAACCTTGTCAAGAAGCACTTCTCTATTGATAACGAGGGTTATGTTAATATTCCTCAGAAGCCCGGTCTCGGCGTTGAAATCGACGAGGAAGTTCTTAAGCGCTACGAGGTTAAATAATGACAACGTGGGAATTGCAAAATAAGATTCATAGTGCTGTTAAAGAAAATCTACACATTGGAATGACAGAAAATGAATTGGCAGATGTAATTTCGGCGGTTGTTCCACAGTGGCAGGGAGACCTTATTTCGGGCAAAAGAAGTGCCGATATAGAAGGCGGTCCGACTGACAGAACAATTGAGTACGGTGATGTTGTGCTTCTCGATTTGCAGGTGTGTGCGGACGGTCAATGGTCTGACCTTACACGTGTATATTTTATGGGAGAGGCATCAGAAAAGCAGAAGAGCGCGTATGAACAGGTGGTGAGAGCACTTGCCGCCGGCGAGGCTATGCTTCATCCGGGCTCTGAAGCGAAAGATATATGGAACACCGCGCATAACGCAATAGGGACAGAATTTGCTTTTACCCACCATGCAGGTCATAGAATCGGTACAGAGGAAATTGTCATAGAACCACGGTTTGTTCCGGAAAGTGAAGACATTTTAAAGGAAGGCATGGTTGTGACACTGGAGCCGGCAGTCTATTACCCCAATGAATTCGGTATCAGACTTGAAAATAACTATCTGATAACCGAATCCGGCTTCAAAAGACTTTGCAGCTTGCCGATAAATATTACAGAATATATAGTGAAAGGATGATTGCTGTGTTAAAAGGAGCGTTTGGCGTATTACTTACTCCATTTACAGCGGACGGCCACGTTGATTATGACGCATATGAAAAAGAGCTTGATTTTGTTTCCAAATCGGACATTACCGGCTTTTTCGCGTGCGGAACAACAGGAGAATTTGTAAGTCTTTCTCCCGAAGAAAATTTAGAAATGCTTGCGTTTGCCGCAAAACATCTTAAGGGCAAGAAGAAGCTTCTCGCCGGTGCATCAAGTCCTAATGTTTCGACAACAGTTACATACATGAAAGCTGCGGCTGATTTAGGATACGACGCTGTTATGATTTGTCCGCCGTATTATTTTACAATGGGTCAAAATGATGTCGCAAGATATTACAAGCATTTGAGCGACCTTGATATTTGTGATATTTTGCTTTATAAAATCCCCATGTTTACCAATCCGATTGAGATTCCTTGCTTTGAATCGCTTCTTGGTGAGAAAAGAATTATTGGTATGAAGGATTCCTCTGCAAATATCAAGCAGATTGCACATGAATCTGATTTGATCAGAAGAAACAGACCCGATTTTGCCCTCTTCGGCGGAACTGATGACAGTCTTGTCCCCAGCTTGGTTGCCGGATGTGTTGGTTCTGTAACAGCGTTTTCGGTTATAGTTCCTGAGGTAAACGCAAAAATATATAAGCTGTTCGGAGAAGGAAAAATCACCGAAGCAATGGAGCTTAACCGTAAGGCATTAAAGCTTCTCAGACTTGCAGACAGTGCTATGTTCCCAAGCGGATACAAGCTTGTATATGAGATGAGAGGACTTCCCATTGGACACTGTCAGGTCGTTGACAAGGAGAAAATGTCTTCCTTACGCGGCCAAATAAAGGAAGAACTTGATTTATTATTAAATGCTTTATAAGGAAATGATTTATAAGGTGGTAAAATTATGAAAGCAGCATTATGGGATTCTATTGATCATATAAGCATTGTTGAAAAGCCAATGCCTGTGGCTGACGCAGGTCATGTTGTGGTAAAGGTTAAGGCTGTCGGCGTTTGTGCTACCGACGTACATATGATAACGGGCAAGGTTTCACTCGCAAAACCTCCGCACGTACTTGGTCACGAAATCGCAGGCGAGGTAGAAGAAGTTGGACTCGGAGTCACGGGATGGAAAAAGGGTGACAGAGTTGTAATTGATACTATTATTTCCTGCGGAAGATGTAAGGCTTGTAAAAGCGGAAGAAAAGAGCTCTGTCACGAAAAGCAGGAAATCGGATACGATCCATATGATGGCGGTTATGCAGAGTATGTGAGAGTACCGGCGCAGTGTCTTGTACATCTGCCTGAAGAAATTCCTTTCCGCGATGCGGCAATTCTTGAGAGCATTGCTTGCCCGTTCGGAGCGGTACTTCGTGTTGGTATAAAGCTTGGCTCAACCGTGCTTATTCAGGGCGGTGGACCTGCCGGAATTGCATTTTTACAGGCCGCAAAGCTTTCGGGTGCAGGTAAGGTTATTATGTCGGCAAAAGGAGAAAACAGATTGGCATATGCAAAAAAATTCGGTGCCGATCATGTGATCGATGCAAAAAACGAAGACGTTTTGGCAAGAGTAATGGAGCTTACAAACGGCGAGGGCTGCGATTATGTTCTTGAAGCAAGCGGCAGCGAAGCAGGTATACTCCTCTCTTTTGATGCATGTAAAGTTGGCGGAGATGTTCTGTGCTACGGCATCCCCGACGAAAAGGCGCAAATCCCGTTCCCGTTTATGAAAATGCTTATAAAACAGCTTCGTATACACGGTATTTTGGAATACTGTGCCGGTTGGGATACGTTAGTCACACTTGTGGCAAACGGAAAAATCAATGTTCACGATATCGTTACACACACATTTAGTCTTGATGAGCTTCCAAAAGCGGTTGAGCTTGTTAAAAACAAAGAAAAAGGCTTACTCAAGGCAGTAATAGAAATGTAACCTTCTGCGAATCGGATATTGGTAATGGAGAAAAAAGCTATGAAATATGCTAGTACCCCCGATATGATAATCAGAGCAGGGAAAATCATTGACGGAACCGGTGCGCCGGCATATTCGGCAGATATCGCCGTAAAGAACGGAAAAATTGATTATATAGGCGATCTTTCCGAAACGGATGCACCGCTCGTTATTGATGCCAAGGATAAATATGTTACTCCCGGCTTTATTGATTCTCATACGCATTCAGATTTTACTCTTTGGTGTTTCCCCGAGTTCCAAAATGCCGTAAGACAAGGTGTTACCACAGAAATTGTCGGTAACTGCGGTTATTCCATGAAGCATTCACTTGAAAATGTTCCGTTCGATTCAAACGCTGACGGGATCACTTCTGTGTATGATCTTTTCGGCACGGGTAAGCCTGTACCGGAAGGTGCAATGGCGGCAGTTCTTGACAAGGCACAAAAGCTCCGGCCATCTGTTAATCTTGCATGGCTTTGCGGTCATAATGATCTCAGAATTATTGCCGGTGTCAGTGGTAAAGAAGCAACACCCGAACAGTTTTCTGTTATGGAAGGTTTTTTGCGGGAAGCGTTGGATGCAGGATTTATCGGCTTTTCGACAGGTCTTGAATTTGACCCGGGTATCAATTCAGAGCCTGAAGAGATTGAGCGTTTAGCGAAGATCGTTGCGGAATACGATGCGAATTATTGCTCACATATGCGAGATGAAGGCACCTACATTTTAGAGGCAGTCGATGAATTCTTGAATGTTATCCGCAAGACAGGTATCAGAGGAACCGTGTCACATCTCAATGTTAAATATGACAACGGTATACCGAATGAATATCTGCAAAAGAGTATGCAGATGCTTAAAGATGCCCGTGAAAAGGAACACTTGTCCGTTTATGCAGATATGCTTCCGACTTGTTTTGCCTCAGGAATGGCGATGGCGATACTTCCGCCGTGGCTCTACGATGACGGCATTGAAAAATTGAAGCAGACACTTTCAAATCCCGAGGGAAGAGAACGTGTTAAAAACGATCTTGACAGATATTGGCGTTTCCTCGGAAAAGGTCAATGGGACCGTCTTCTTAACGTCACAGCGGACTATCTGCCGCAATATGCAGGCATGAGCTTTAAAGAAATCGTAAACGAGATGGGCAAGGAGCCTGTTGAATGTTTTCTTGATATCATTGCCGCTGCTCCTTCTATGGAGGCACTGCGCAACGCAGGTATGCAGGCGAATGTTTTTCATGAGCAAATTATGATTGACAGTGTGGTAAGAGATCCGATATATATGTGGATGACGGATTCATCTGTTACCGGGCTTGATCATCCCGAATTGCCGCCGGCACAGAACGTGCAATTCTATATGTCAATGATCTATTTCTTTATACGCTATGTTCGTGAGCTTGGTGCAATCTCTCTCGAGAAGGCAGTAAATAAGGTAACAGGTATGCCTGCCGAGCACTATCAGCTTGCAAACAGAGGAGTGATTGCAGAAGGCAATTTTGCCGATATCAATGTTTTCGACCTTGAAAATTTACATATCAATTCTACTTTCGCTGACCCTTGCCAATACAGCGGAGGTTTTGACTGGGTAATCGTAAACGGCGAGGTGGTTATCAAGAACGGTGAACATACCGGCAAACGTCCCGGACAGATACTGCGCCATAATAAAAATTCATAAGCTATGTATACCCTGCTGTGATTCGAACCCATACGGTAATGCAGCAGGGTATGTTTAATATTTCAGCGAATTTCGGTGATGCATATTTTCCGTGATAACGTGCAGTTGTGCATCGCCTCAACCGGACATTCTCACGTAACGTGTGAAATTACAAAAATACGCCGCTCAGCAAGGTTTTGTCCTGCCGGGTGGCGTACTCTTTTTTATTTTTACTTTCTTTCAAGCGAAAATCCCGTGAATCGGATATCTCCGGGTAAGAAATCTGCCCACTCATTAGGAACCTCTGTTCTCGGAGAGAAATATTCTCTTTCTACGGTCGGCTCGAGTGCAAAGACGAATTTTATGATATTCGTTCCTGTTTTCAGAGAGATATTTGTTTTAAGTATGCGCCAATCGTTCTCATCCTTCATATCCCCACAGCAAATTTTGCCGAGCTCGTTGCCGTCGTAATCAAAGAACCAAACCTCGGAGTTCGGGGTGTCTGTCGAGAGCTCTAACGCAAGCTCAAAATCTCCGCCACGATCGCAGTTTACGGCGTAATTAATATAGATGCGCTTGTTTCTTTGATCAAGGTTCAGACTGTAGAAATATTCCTTGCCGTCTTCACGCGTTTTATGAGTCACTTTCGAGCTGGAAATACCGTTGACCATAAGGGCGGGAATATAAAGAGAATCACCGTCAAGCTGATGGATCAGTCCGAAATCGTGCTGCTTGAAGCTTCTTGATTTCATAATTGCCAAAAGCACGTAATATGCACAGTCCTTGAGCATAGAAAGCGTAAGCTCTCCGTTCTTGTATGCAAGAAGCGCCTTTTCTGCCTCGTCCGGATATCCGAGCGGCATTTTGAGATTGTTTCCTGCTGCAATTTCATCTTTAAGCGGCACGCCGTTTCTCCAGTCGGTCATAAGTGCGCCCTCATAATTCCATTCGTCGCGCAAAATTCCGCGAAGAAGCTGTGCGTGAGCCGAGGTGTGAATTCCGTTAAAGAGGTTATAAGAGGTCATAATGAAGGCAGGATTTGCTTCCTTAACCGCTATCTCAAAGCCTCTCAGATATATCTCTCTCATCGCTCTTTCACTGACGATACTGTTGTTTATGTTTCTGTTGTTCTCGCAGCTGTTTGCAGCGTAGTGCTTTAAGGTGGCAAGCAGTCCCTCTTTTTCTATTCCGCGTACGAGAGCTGCGGATGTCTTACCCGAAATTATAGGGTCCTCCGAGAAATATTCAAAGCATCTTCCTCCAAGCGGATTTCTGTGAATATTCAAAGCCGGACCGAGAATGATGTCAAGCCCTGTTGAAAAGCCCTCAAAGCCCAAAGCTGCACCCATAGCCTCCTGAAGCTTTGTATCCCAGGATGCAGCAACGAGAGTACCGCAGGGGAAGCAGGTTGTATTTACCGAGCGTCTGATTCCAACCGGTCCATCGGCTGTCTGCGGATTGGGGATTTCAAGATATCTGATATCTCCCATTCCCGACGTTCCTTCAGGGAAGCCGATCGCCTGTCCTCTTGCCAACCATACGAGCTCTTCGGGGGAAAGAAGCTCCACAAATTCTTTTAATGTGAGCTTGCCATTTTCCACATCGTAGAGAGAAATATTTCCTCTTGACAAGTGATGTTCTTCATTAGAAAAATCTGACTTAAATTCGTAATCTCTGCCGTCAAAGCGAATGGAAAGCTGTTCTTTGACCACGGTTTTTTCTACGCAGTAAGAGCCCGTGCTGATAAGATCACGAGATGAAGAGCCTACGAAAATCTCATACTCTCCTGCCTCTAATACCCAAGCGCCGATAAAGCCTGTGTCACCGCCCTCGTCAAACGATGCCATATCCCGAAGCGAGAAGTTAACCGATACGGTTTCGCTTTCTCCGGGGAGAAGAACTGCAGTTTTGGCATATCCCGTCAGAACGATCTTCGGCTTTTTGAGAGCTCCGCTCGGTGCACTGATGTAAACCTCGACAACCTCGCTGCCTTTCGTTTTGCCTGCATTTTTGATGCTTGCACGAACGGTTACCGTATCGCCGTTTACGCAGTGAGAGCAATCGGTGTACTCAAAAACCGTATAGGAAAGTCCAAAGCCGAAGGGATAGAGAACTCTGTCCTTTGCATAGGTTTCAAAGTATCTGTATCCGACGAAAATATCCTCCTCGTAATTTGATACGTATGGGTCAGAGTTAAAGCTCTTCGCGGAGGGAAGGTCACTGTAAGCGTATGGCACGGTGTCTACAAGCTTTCCGCTCGGAGTAACGTCACCCGAGAGAATATCGGCAATAGCGGCACCGCATTCCATTCCGGGAAGATAGGTAAGAAGCACAGCCTGTATTTTCTTATACCGATTGATAAATGACATATCCATAGTAGAGGATATGTTAA
Organism: Clostridia bacterium; assembly: GCA_017466685.1. Lineage (GTDB taxonomy): Bacteria > Bacillota > Clostridia > Oscillospirales > CAG-272 > Flemingiibacterium. The sequence goes on along the minus strand of JAFTTS010000079.1, from coordinate 3,510 downwards.
GAAGAAGAACCACCTTTTTTATATCTGATGTCTCTATTTTATCAAGAAGCTCTATTTCATCGCGGTAGAGGTGGTAAGCAACTTTTTTTCCTCCATATTCGGATTCGTTAACTTCGTCACCGCTATTTCCGAGAGGCATATCCGTTCCCTCAGTGCCATATCTTCTGATCGTCAGGATTGCGGTATCGATGTTCCGTGCAAGCGCGTTAAGCTCTGACATCTCATATTCGCAGCTTTCGGCGATATCAAACGAAGGCTCGTAAAGTTTAAGCTTTCCCTCGTTTGCTTTTTCCTTGAGTCCCTCAAAAAGAGTTCTTGTATATTCGCATCTTACATTGGCACTGCCGCCGCCGCCTTTTATTAAATCAAGGCAGTCCTTTCCAACGACACCAACTCGGGTATCTTTGGAAAAGGGAAGGGTTGCTTCTTCGTTTTTTAAAAGCACCATACCACCTGTAGCGATGTCTCTTGAAATTTTGTAGTTTTTCTTCAAATCAAACATAGGTATCTCCAAAAAGTTATTGTTTACAAAACAGGACTCATAGTCAATATGATAGTTATACCATGAAGACGTGGATTTGTCAAGCAAAAAGATGAACGTCCGCTGCCGCCACCGGGCATTATCACGGGAAACGGTGGATTTTGCGTTGGAATCCTTAACCAATCCACGTCAAAGGTATAACGTAACCACTCAAAACAGCACTTTTATTCAGCAATCTCAAGATTAAATTCTTCGATCGTTGCCTCTACCGCAGGCTTGGAAGTGGCTATGTGAGAAGCGAATCTCTTGCTGCCCTTGCCGGGGAAGATAACATTTTCGCCAAGATAGAAGAATTTTCTCATGCTGTCGTTAAGACCGAAGTATGCAACGCCCGGATCGAACACAATGCCGTCGAAGATTATGTCGAGCATTTCCTTGGATTCGGGATCACGTGTCAGCTTTTCGCCGAGCATGATTTCATAGTAGGAATATCTTACGTCCTCGCTGAAATATGCAAGAAGCTCAATTGCTTTTCCGACCATATCAGCATTTCCGACTGTCTTTGGAACACACATGAGTCCAGACCAGTCGTTTGTCGTGTAGCCGTCCTGCGTTTCGTCAAGCTTCGGATAGGGAAGTATGCCGAAATTAATGTCAACGTCGCGGTAAAGATAAAGCTGCTGAACAGATGCGATGTTGAAAAGTGAACGTCCCTTGGAGAGATCGACATAGGTGTCATCTGCCATATGCTCTTCACCGGATTTACCCAACTGGATGGGGTATACATATGTATCCGAGCCCATGAGAAGCTGGTCGAGCTTTTCAACCATTGTGTATGCACGCTCGCTGTCAAATGCGAAAACAAATTCGCCGTCTGTGTTGCGGCTTACAAGGTTAACGCCACTTGAGAAGATGAAGCTGTTTGTAAACCAGTCATCGGCTGTTGTGAGTCCGTAGACGTCGTTATGATCCCATTTTCCGTCACCGTTATCGGTGGTGACTGCGCTCATCATTTCCATCATCTTATCGATCGTCCAATTGCCGTCGCGGACAAGCTGATAGGGATCCTCGAGGTTGTATTCGTCAAGGATATCAAGGTTGACGAGAATAGCGTTAGGATCGGCGAGCATATAGTCGGAAACGGTAAGATAACGGTGACCGCCCACCTCAAGTGCCGCATTACCGGCTTCGTTCCACCATTCCTTTGTCATATCGACATATTCAAAATCGTTGAAGTCGTAAAGAAGATCCTCAACGACCATCTGCGAAAGACCTCTGATGCAGTGTGTCAGAACGAGCTGGTATGTATCGTCACCTGTCATGACCATCTGCTGCATTTCGGTTGGGATGTTTTCGATCGTACCCTTGATGACGTATGACATATCAATGCCGAGATGCTCCTCAACGGCAAGTTCACGCTCGTAAAGTGCTTTTTTCATAACGTCTGTTCCGGGATCGTCTGCGAAGAAGTATCTTTCATACATTCCCCATTCGGGAGCTAAGATTTTAAAGGGCAGGTCGTAGTCCGTCTTTTCGATGCCGGTTGCGTCATATGCTTCGGAGCTGCCTTGAGTGTTGTCATTGTTGTTGCTTTTGTCTTCCTCGCCGCCGCAAGCCGCCAATGAAGCGAGCATTGAGCCGAGAAGTACAAGCGAAATAATTCTTTTTTTCATGTGTATTCTCCTTTGTTACTGAACTTTTACATAGACCTCAACATATCTTATCTCGGTCTTTTCTGTAACGCCGATACGCGGACAGATCATCTTCGAATGTGCTTGTTTGGGAATAGTGTAACAAAGCACCGTTCCCTTTGCAAATCTGTCGTCATCAAACGTGCCGACATACGGACATTCACATTCGTTAACGAAAATCCACGGCGGATTTGCAATTGCCTTTTCGGTTTCCTTAACACCGATTTTAAGCGTAAGCTCTGCATTTTCGGGAATGTCACCGACAAAGAGCTTGAAGCCGCAGGTTCTTTCGGTTACAACAGGAATCTGAAGCGCGGGATATATATGTTCCCACGGAGCGAATTTGTCCTTATAGCTTACGATATGACGGCGGTTGACCTTCTGAACCAGGTCGGGATCAGCCGTGATATTGATGAATGACCAGTAAATATCGAGATTCTGAATCGGCTTTGTCGGGTCTGTGTCGTAGTCTGTTGTCTTGTTGAAGCGGTCGTGCAGATTACTGCGGAAAAAGTTGTAATAGTAAATTCTGTCTGCACCCTGGGCATATGCGTTAGCTGCAAATGCCGCGAAGGTTTCGAGGTTATGTGTAACCATCTCGCTGTCGTCACACGGCATGATTCTGTATTCAACGCCGGGAGCAAGAATACCGCCGAGAGGCTTTATAAGATTTGCCCAGAGCTTTACGGGAATATCAAAGTCTGTCGTCGCCCAACGCGATGTCGGGATGACAACATTTACAAGTCCGTCACGCACCCACTGTACAACGTCCATACCGAAATCAAAGCAGGTCTGTATCTCGGACGGAACGCGGACTGCAACCTTGAATTCATGTCCGTATTTTTCTTCGAACTTTTTAAGAAGCTCCTTGACCTTTCTCATGAAGCCGTTCATGATCTCAATTCCGTCATATTCCATTCCGTAAGGGAAGAGACAAGCCTCACGCTGGAAGTCAAGCTCTATACCGTAACAGTCGTAACGCTCAAGTGATTCTTCCATGAGTCCAAGCATATGCTCACGTACAGCTTCAAGCGCATAGTTATATGCCCTATCACGGAACGTAGCGGCGAATCTCGGCGGAAGATGGGAGAGATAATATTCGGGATGCTCATGGTAGAAATTACTGAAACAGCCGGAGGTTTTTGTTTCCGGACGGCGATCATGGAAGTCGTTCATACGGAACGAGAGCCAAGGATTGATTCCTGCCTCGCGGAAGCCCTGTATCATTAATGCATTGGGATCAAGTCCAAGCTCCTCATAGACAATGTGTGCGCTCTTGAAAATTACACTGTTCGAATAGTCAACCGGCTCGCCGTTTTCGATCTTCTGATGGTATTT
>JAFTTS010000078.1 GCA_017466685.1 Clostridia bacterium | reverse complement strand
CCGCTCGCAACTCGCGCTCAGTTCGCAGGCTCACAATTCGCTCTGTCAGCTTTAACCGTTCGTCCGCCGCCAGTTACATCGGCGGCTCAGTGGCTTCATTGTTTCTTTCGGTGCAAAACGCCGCTGTGCGGCTGAAGTTAGTTTTGTTGCAAAAAAATCAGCGACAGATTTACTGCCGCCGACCTTATATTTATTTCAAATAATCAACCGCTGTATCGGCGATGGACTTAAGCGCACCGTCCTCGAACGGAACCTCGATGTCCGCAACCTCGCAGAGTCCGACAAATGTCTTCTTTCCACCTTCGCAAACGAACTTATAGTAACGCTCCCAAGCGTCTGCGTAATCCTTCTGCGACATACTCCAGAATTCGAGCGATACTGTCTGTGCAAGGCAGTAATCGATGTAATAGAAGGGATAATGATAGATGTGAAGCTGTCTCTGCCAACCGCGACCGCTCCCGTAGAATTCAACGTCACCAAACTGCATATACGGACGGTACATAGCTTCAAGCTTCAGCCATTCCTCGTGACGCTGTGCCGGTGTAAGCTCAGGGTTATCGTAAACGATATGCTGGAAATGGTCAACCATACAGCCGTACGGGATGAAGATAAGTGCAGATTCAAGGTGCATATACTTCGCTCTGTCTGTGTCATCACCGTAGAACAGATGCAGCCACTTCCATGCAAAGAACTCCATCGACATTGAGTGACATTCGCACGATTCCATTGTCGGCTGTGCGGTGTCCATAAACTCGAAGTTGCGTGTCGTATAGCCTGCAAATGCGTGACCTGCCTCGTGAGTCAGAACGTCAACGTCGCCCGATGTGCCGTTGAAATTGGAGAAGATGAACGGCGCCTTGTACTCGGGGAACTCGGTGCAGTAACCGCCGACTGCCTTACCCTCTTTTGCAACAAGATCAAGCAGCTCGTTATCGTACATGAAGTTGATGAACTCCGAGGTCTCGGGTGACATCTCCTCATACATCTGCTTACCTGCCGCCATAATGTCATCGGGAGTACCCATCGGCTTCGGGTTACCCTCCTTGAAGCTGAACGGATCATCGTAAATGCACATTGTTTCGGGAGTGAGACCGATGCGCTCCGCCTGACGACGCTTTAACTCCTTAACGATCGGAACAAGCTCTGTTACGACCTGGCGACGGAAGTTTGCAACCATTTCGGGATTGTAACAGTTACGTGTACGGCGCAGATATGCAAGCTCGGTGAAGTTCTTGAAGCCAAGCTTCTTTGCGATAGTTGTACGAACCTTTACAAGCTCATCAAATATACGGTCAAGCTCCTCGGCGTGTGACATATAGAAGCCGCTTTCAGCCTTGTATGCCGCATGACGCATCTCACGGTCGGGATGCTCCTTGTATGCGCCGAGCTGTGAAATATTGAGAGTCTTGCCGTCAAAGTCGATTTTCGCGGAAGCAACAAGCTTCTGATATTCGGAGACAAGCTTATTCTCCATTCCAAGCTCCTCGATAACCTCGGGAGAGAATGTCTTAAGTGACATTTCAAGATTAATGAACATCAGCTCTCCGACTACCTTTTCAATCTCCTTGCGGAAGGGAGAAGCATAAAGCGCAAGTGCAAAATTCTGCGAATGTGCTGTAAATGCAGGGAGATTTGTGTCGTAAAACTCCTTTTCTGCGGCGTAATATTCGTCGCGTGTGTCAATGGAATTGCGGACGTGCACAAGCGAGATCATGGTCTGTGCGTGAACGCTCAGCTTCTCCTGCTCGCGAACAACCTCAATTACGGTGTCCGCATCCTTTGCATTTTTGACCTTTTCCGTCAGAGCGTCAAACTCTTTTCCGAGCGCTTCAAGGTCAACGCGCTCATAGGGCATATCCTTGAATTTCATTGTGGTTACCTCCGATTGTATAGATTTTTGAAAATAAATTTGGGTTATATGCCATCCAAGGCTCTCACTCTGGGAAAGCTCCCGCGAAGCGAGTGAGAGGGTTTCTCATCACAGCACGATTTTCTGTGTACCCTCACCTGTTACATAATGCGTTTTCGCGCCGAGAATATCCATCCACTTGCGCGTTAAACCCGAGCCGTAAAGACGAAGCCGTCCCATACGCTTAAGCTTCTCCGTGTTCGAGAGATATTCGGGAATCTCCGCTTCGTTGTAAAGCCAGTCGGGAGCGCACCAGATGCACGCCTCGGGCATTATCTCGGCGTAAACCTCCATACCGACGTTCATGTGACCGTGATGCGCCATCTGAACGATATCGGCTTTTAAGAGATGTCTCGATTCGCGAAACAGCATATCTCCACCCTCTGCACCGAGATCGCCGAGGAAAAGTACGGTTTTATTAGGTGCAGTCACCTTGAAAACAAGAGAGGAATCGTTAACGGGATTGGTGTTCAGTCCTTCGTGATAAGTGTAAATAAAATCGATTTTCAGCTCATCAACGATTATTGACTCACCCTGCGTGACGATATGCGTCCTGTCCTTGATTTTCGGAAAAACCTTGTTCCATGCAGGCAGCATTTCGTCAAGATCACGCTTATAATAATCGTAATCGGGCACGTTATGATTGTCTATGATCTCGTCGTACGGCGGAAAATGACAGTACACCGTACCGATATCGAAATCAGCCGCGCCGTTTGTTTCAAGCTCGTGTACAAGTCCCGAAATGTGATCCTCATGCGGATGAGTCAGTATCCATGCCGAAATGTGACGCCCGTTAATACATTCTTTGAGGCTCGGCATATCCTCACGCCGTCCGCCGTCTATAACGATGACATTATCCTCTCGCGTAACGATAACGATGCCCATCATATAGATGCTCGTTTCCTTGAGGGCATAGAGCACCGTTTTGAGGTTCTTCATATCAGTTTCCTGCCTTGTAATAGTTAATGAGACAGCCGCAGAGGATGATCGTGCGCTCGTCGTCGGTCAGCTCACCCATTTTAAGCGTGATCGGCTTGACACTGCCGTCCGCCTTGATGATGTAAGCCGGGAACTCATACTTCGCCGCTTCAACGATCTCACGCACGCCGGGAACATAGATGTGATCGCCGACTGCGAAATCGTCTGCATTATCAAAGAGGAACGGGAGCATACCCCAGTTGATGAGGTTGGAACGGTAACGCTTTGTCGCATATTCGATAGCGATGTTCGCCCAACCGCCGAGTACCTTCTGGCAGGATGCCGCCTGTTCACGTGCAGAGCCGTCACCGGGCTTGTTAGCATAAACAACGCTTCCGATACCGACATTCTTTGCATTCACGCTCGGCTTGATCTCGCTGATCTTCGCAAATACCGAAGCAAGCTCACCCGATGCGGTGTCCTCACCTGCTTCACGTGCCTTTTCGAATTTCTGAACCTCCTTTGCTCTGCCGACATACGCAGGATCTTTTCTTGAAAGTGCGAACTCGGAAAGCTTGAGGGGATTTGAACGGTAAGACGAGGTTTCACCCGAGGGAATAAGCTCATCGGTGGTGGTTACGGGGTCTGTGATGACCGATGCAACACGGAGGAGAAGATCCTCTGTAAGTTCAGGCATTACAGGCCAGTCTGCGATGTTCGGGCCGATCTTTAATTCTGCCGCTGTGTCAGCCTTGCCGAAGCCGCGGTATACACGGTGATCGTAAACGGTCGAATCGAACTTATAATTCGGAGTTGTATATTCAACGTCAATCTCGGTTGCGGGAGTGAGGATACCGCCGTTTCTTGCGGTTGCGGCGATCGAACGTGCATCCATAAGTGCAACTGCCGCGATCTGACCGTTACCCGGCTTTGAGCCCTCACGGTTCGGGAAGTTTCTTGTCGAGTGACGGATGGAAAGCCCGCCGTTCGCAGGAACGTCACCTGCACCGAAGCAAGGTCCGCAGAACGCAGTACGAAGCGTTACACCTGCCTCCATAAGCTTCGCCGCCGAGCCGTTACGCACAAGCTCGATGTACGCAGGCTGGCTTGCAGGATATGCGGAAAGGTTGAATGCACCGCAACCGGTAGAGTGTCCTGCGAGGATATCTGCCGCCGCAACGAGGTTATCGAATGTACCGCCGGCACAACCTGCGATAACGCCCTGGTCAACCTTGATGCCGTCCTTTGTGATCTTATCGGTGAGCGAGAGCTTGATATTCGGGTTGTCAAGCTGTTCCGAAACGCTCAGTTCACATTCGCGGAGAATATCAGCCGCGTTGTCGATAAGGTTGCGGATCGTGTATGTGTTCGACGGATGGAACGGAAGCGCGATCATCGGCTCAACACGTGAGAGATCGACCGTTACAACACCGTCATAGTATGCAACATCTGCAGGAGCTAACTTCTTGTAAGCATCGCTTCTTCCGTGGAGATCGAAGTAACGCTTGGTTTCATCGTCGGTCACCCAGATGGAAGAAAGGCAGGTGGTTTCGGTTGTCATAACGTCAATACCGTTCCGGAATTCGATCGGAAGATTTGCAATACCGTCGCCGACAAATTCGAGAACCTTGTTCTTAACAAAACCGTTCTTGAAAACAGCGCCGATAATAGCGAGTGCAACGTCCTGCGGTCCGACACCGATCTTCGGCTTGCCGGTCATGTGTACTGCGATAACGTCGGGACGCTTGATATCGTATGTACGGCAAAGAAGCTGCTTTACAAGCTCGGGACCGCCCTCACCGATAGCCATTGTACCGAGTGCACCGTAGCGTGTGTGGCTGTCCGAGCCGAGAATCATGCGTCCGCAGCCGCTCATCATTTCGCGCATATAGGAGTGAATAACCGCAATGTGAGCAGGAACGTAGATACCGCCGTACTTCTGTGCCGCGGAAAGACCGAACACGTGGTCATCCTCGTTAATAGTACCGCCGACAGCGCAAAGACTGTTGTGACAGTTTGTGAGTACATACGGAATCGGGAATTTTTCAAGACCGCTTGCACGAGCAGTCTGAATGATACCGACATAGGTTATATCATGCGATGCCATAGCATCAAATTTGATTCTTAAATCGTCCTCGCTTTCCGAGGTGTTGTGTGCGGTGAGAATACCGTAAGCCATAGTGTTTTTCTTAGCGGCATCCTTTGAAACGTCACCTTTACCGAGAGCGTTAAGCTTTGCCGCGGCATCGGCGGTATCCTCGACAAGGG
>JAFTTS010000077.1 GCA_017466685.1 Clostridia bacterium | reverse complement strand
TTTCTATTACCCGGTATTCAACGAGGGGTGGGGACAGTACGATGCCGACCGAATATACACAGAGCTTAAGCGTCACGATCCCACACGTGTTTATGATGCGACATCGGGATGGTTTTTCGAAAAGGAAAGTGACGTTTCGAGCGAGCACGTATATTTTAAGAAAATTGATCTTGGGGAATCAAAACGTCCGCTTGTGCTTTCCGAGTTCGGCGGCTATTCCTGCAGAGTGGTCGGTCACGTTTATAACCTTGAAAAATCGTACGGTTACTGCACTATGGCCGACTGTAATGAGCTTGATTCGTCACTTCGCGCACTCTATTTTGACGAGGTTATTCCGATGATCTCACGCGGACTTTGTGCTGCAGTTTTAACCCAGGTGTCGGACATTGAAGACGAGATAAACGGTCTTGTTACGTATGACAGGCAGGTTGTAAAGGTTGAATCCGACACAATGAATGAAATCAAAGCGGCAATTGACACTGCGTTTGCAAATGAACTTGATAAGAAAGGATGATATCATGAAAACACGTATTGTGGCATTGATTTTTCCTTTTATTGCACTGATATTTGAGGCTTTGCCTTACGGTGCTGTGCTTAATTTTGCAAATCTCGACGGGGAGATATTTCGTGAAACTTACTCATATTTTGATCTGATGCCGTTCGGATATGCGAACTTTGCTCCTCTTATTACTGCACTTTTAACTTGTGTCATCCTTTGTCTTGTCGGGCTTTATGCTGTGAACGGAGGTAAAAAAATCTGTCTCGTTGCGGCGATAGTCTCAACGGTGGCGTGTGTAGTTTCGTTTGCACCGATTAGTGACGGAGCATATTCGCTTGTCGGCGCAGTCATCACATTTTTGTTGGCGGCAAGCAGCGGCATATCGTTTTATACATGGTTAAAAGCTGATTCCGAATAAAAATACAGGGCGACCGTTTTTGGCTGCCCTGTAAATAAAATACGAGGTGAAAACAATGCTGAGGGATTTATTTTATAGTACACGTACCTGTCGTACGTTCGATGAGAGCCGTATCATCACACGCGATGAGCTTTGCGATATGGTGGACTGCGCTCGTCTCACACCGTCATCGGCAAACATTCAGCCACTCACATACCGTCTTGTTTACAAAAAGGACGAGTGTGAGAAGCTTCAGCCTCTGACAAAATGGGCAGGCGCACTTCCCGAGCTTGATCTTCCTCCGTCCCGACACCGTCCGACTGCGTTTATCGTTATCTGCCAGGACACGGAGAGGTTCGGTGATGCATCGAAATTTAAGGTTGACGTTGGTATCTGTGCGCTTGCGATATATATGCGTGCCGCCGAGATGGGACTTGCAGGCTGTATGATAGGCTCGTTTAACAAAGAGAGTACTGCCGAGGTACTGTCACTTCCCGAAAATACGGTTCCGTTGCTTATTATAGCACTCGGAAAGGCTGATGAAGCACGCAAGATCGTTCCGCTTAAGGATGGACAGACGAAATATTACCGTGAAAACGGCGTGCACCTTGTTCCGAAGCGTGAGCTTGACGATATCATCATTTAAGAAAAATCGAATTCTATCTGAATATCCTCCGGCGGTTCATCCCAGAGGTTGATGATTTTTCTGCCGAGCTTTTTTGCATATTTGACCGTGGAAAGAGTTCCGCCGATGCTTGGTATTTCGGGATCATTCTCGTAGTAACAGACGCAATATTTGCTTGCATCGACCATTGCGTGGTTTCTCATATGCATAACGCCGCCATGATAATGTTCGGAAAGGATCTGAACGCTGTCGGCACGTCTTCGTATCTCTTTATAAATTTCAATATCGCGGTTGCTCCATCCTCTGTACTGGTTCTGACAGGGCAGAATAAGATGGAGCTTTACTGCGCTTTGCGACTCTTTATATTTTAGCACCGAAAGTGCGGCGATCGTATCAAAGCCAAGTGCCCCGCCTGTATAGAAATGTTCAATGCCGTGCTCGACGAGGTAGCTTATTTCAAGATTCAGCTTTTCGATAAGCTTTGTGAGATTTCCGGATGAAATTTTTCTGTGTCCCGTGAAGCAGCATGATTTGTCAATAGTTACTGTCATATGCCCTCCAAACAAATGTTCTGGAAATATTATATCACAGAAAAATATGTTTGTAAAGGGCTTTTCGAAAAAAATTTAAAATAATTTCAGCCTCTCTGCGTATTTTGCAAAAAGGCTGATTTTTCAGTTATATGACATCGATCGCATAACCGAGCGCGAACGAATATATCGCAACACGTGAAACTCGCTTGTTACTGATTTTTTCACAGGCTGCCTTGTAATATGCGAGCTGCAGTTTATGACGTTCAAGCAGCATTGTTTCGGCTTCACTATGATCAAGCTCCGGTGGGATATAATCGGTTTTATAGTCGATTACGGTTAATGTTCCGTCGGGATTTTCATAAAAACAGTCGATGACTCCCTGAACGAGTATGCTTTCATTCTTTAATTCATCTGCGAGAGTGACATCGGCGGTGAAAAATGAGGCAGGGAGCTTTACGTTGAAGCGATGCTCACGCCAGACCTTCGGGGAAGCCGAGATCTGCCCAAAGGTTTCGCCCGAGAAGAATCTTGCAATACCACGCACGTTAATGAGCGATGCTGCACGACCTGTTATGAATTTTCCGTTTGCGAGCCGTGCCGCTTCATCCTCGATTATTTCAGCGAGGTCATCGGACGGGGAAGTGAAACGTGAAAAATCACAGAACTGCATGAACAGATGTGTTGCAGTGCCTCTCTCGGCTCCGGTTGCTGTCGGTGCGGCATTTTCTTCGAGAAAGAGCGGACGCTTGGCTTCAAAGCTATACGGCTCGTATTCGGTTTCAAGCTCTGCTGTGCCTTCGTCGAGAATGGTTGGTGTCAGCTTTGAAACGGAGAGCTTGGCAGGGAGCTTTGATGCCGCAGTGGTCGGATATTTGAAATCAAAGCGTCCCCGAACAAGGCTCACAAGCTCGGCGTCAACCTTACATGAAACAGCTTTCGATGCTTCGCTTTCATTCTGTTTTAAGTCCTCTGCGGTGACTGCTTGAGTTACCGTTTCGATGGTGACCGGCGCGGGCATATCATCGGTTAAGCTGTGATGTGCGAGTGCGGTCAGTATCCAGCTCATATATCCGCCGTTTTTCATTATGGTGTAACGCGATATATTTTCTGCGTTTCTTTCGGCGGTGTCAATGAGCTTCTGCGGATCTTTGCAGAGTGCGGTGACATACAATCTCTCTCTTGCACGAGTCATAGCAACGTAAAGAACACGCATTTCCTCCTCAAGCTGACTTTCCGCAAGCCGTTTGATGAGTGCTTCACGGATCGGAGTATTGTAACGTGCAAGACCTGTTGTATCGGAGAGCTTGAGTGCAATTCCGAGACTTCGCTCGATAACGACATTTGCACGCAGGTCGCTTTCGTTGAACTTTTTACCCGTGCCGCAGATGAAGCAAACGGGAAATTCAAGTCCCTTTGATTGATGTATGGTCATGAATTTGACTGTGTCACTTGCTTCTCCGAAGATTTTTGCGTTTTCAAGCTCTTCCTTTTCCTCTAAAATATCGTTTACTTATCGGATAAAATTATAGAGTCCCTTGAATGAGGAGGATTCAAAACGGCGTGCATATTCGTAAAGCAGCATGAGATTTGCACGGCGGACTGCGTTTTCTTTATCGTAGACGAGTGCCGGCAGATCGGTGTCTGTGTAAATATACCACAGCAGACGGTCAACGGGCATACCATCTGCCTTTTTGCGCCACCGTTCAAGGGCTTCAAGGAATGTGTCGCCCTTAGGGAAATCGTTTTCTTTGCAGTAATGCCGCAGTGCATCGTAAAGACAACCGTCGGGAAAGGCTTTACGGATAGTTATAAGCTCATCCAGCGTAAAGGCGAAAACGGGACTGCGCAGTGCACCTGCAAGATAAATATCACGTGTGGGATTATCGATTACATTGAGTATGCAAAGAGCTAACAGCACCTCCGCGTTTTCAAAAAAACTGCCGCCGATGTTGTTATAATATGGGATGCCGTACTTACCAAATGCGGCTTCGAGTGCTTCCGAATGAGCCTTGGTACTGCGCATCAGAACGGCGATATCGGAGGGCTTTATCGGCGAGCCGTCGTTCTTTTTTTCTTCTTTCAGTATACGCGCGATCTCGGCTGCGATATATTCCGCTTCGCCTGTTTTTACGGCATCATTTGTATTTTCGTTTTCTTCCGGTTCATCTTCAAGCTCGTCATCACCGCCGTCGATCAGGACGACATGAATTGGCTCACCCGATTCTGTATCAACCTTGGAGTGAAGAAGCAGGTCATCATCTGTGAACGGAATGTCACCGCGTCCGCTCGTGAAAAGGCAGGCGGAAACTATGTTTGAAAATTTTATAACATTATTGTCGCAACGGAAGTTATCCGATAAGAATATAGCCGCACCGTTTTCGTTGTCACCGTCCTCGATCGTCCCGAATTTACGTCTGTAATCGGCGAAGATCCTCGGCTCGGCACCTCTGAA
>JAFTTS010000004.1 GCA_017466685.1 Clostridia bacterium | reverse complement strand
TTCTTGTTATCGTTTGTATCTTCAATAAAGCACTTCCGTGCCTCACTTACTTCGTACTCACTTCTCATCTCTTGTTGTTCAATTTTCAAAGACCATTGCTCTCTGCCGCCCTTTTCGCAGCGACTCGATTATTATATCACACCAAGTTCGCTTTGTCAAGAGGTTTTGCAAAATATTTCTCAATATTTTTTATCCCCTCTCTCGGGACAGCTTTAATATTATAGCACATCGCTTTTTATTTGTCAAGGGGTTTTTGGAAAAAAGTTTAAAATATTTTTTCGACGTTTTTTCGACGCGAACTCAGCATTGACAAGTATTTAACTATATGCTATAATATATATATTGTTTGCATTTGCAGACAAAATATGCGGAACATTTCCGCGGAAAGGAGTATATAATAAATGAAGGAAACTTCCATCCCAAAGATCGCCGATCTCTATGACACCTCGCATACGATCGCCGCAGACCTATTCCGTCCGGCCGCTTACCCCTGGGAGCTGCTCGACTTGATCTCCGATTACATCATCACCCTCGCAAAGACGCTTGATCCCGATGTATACGAGAATTGCGGCAACAACGTCTACATAGCACGCGATGCGAAGATTGCACCGAGCGCTTGCATTAACGGTCCGTGCATCATCGATTCGGGCGCGGAGATACGTCACTGTGCGTACATCAGAGGAAGCGCGGTCATCGGCAAAGGTGCCGTCGTCGGAAATTCCTGCGAGCTGAAAAACTGCATACTGTTCGATTCTGTTCAGGTGCCGCATTTCAACTACGTCGGAGATTCCATCCTCGGCTACAAATCGCACATGGGTGCAGGTGCCGTGACGTCCAATGTCAAGAGCGACAAAACGCATGTATCCGTCAAAGCAAGCGGCGAAGTGCTCGACACCGGACGCAAAAAGTTCGGCGCGATGCTCGGCGATTTCGTTGAGGTAGGCTGCAACAGTGTGCTTTGTCCCGGTACGGTAATCGGACGAAACACAAACATCTATCCCCTGTCACGTGTTCGCGGCGTGATACCCCCCGACTCCATTTACAAGGATTCAGACAACATCGCAGACAAGTATTAACTATTGAAAGGAAGAAAACAACATGGGAAGACTTTTCGGAACCGACGGCGCACGCGGTGTCGCTAACTCGGAGCTGACCTGTGAGCGTGCAATGCAGATAGGACGTGCCGCCGCAGAAGTGCTCTCAAGCGGTAAGCGTTACCTGCCAACTGTTCTCGTCGGTATGGACACCAGAATCTCATCCGAGATGTTAGCCTCGGCATTAACTGCAGGACTCTGCTCGGTTGGTGCTGACGTAATCGATCTCGGCGTTGTACCGACACCTGCCGTTGCATATCTCGTCGGCAAGTACAAGGCGCACGCAGGCATCATGATCTCCGCTTCACACAATCCTTATGAGTACAACGGCATCAAGATCTTCAACGAGGACGGTTACAAATTAGAGGATCAGCTTGAGGAGCGTATCGAATCGATCGTACTCGATAACAATCCCGAGCCGAAGTTAGCAGTCGGAGAAAACATCGGACGTGTCACTCGCTGCACGACTGCAGTCAAGGATTACATCGACCATCTCGTAAGCTCCGTACACTGTTCGCTTGAAGGCATGAACATCGCGGTTGACTGTGCGAACGGTTCGGCAAGCAGAACAGCTGCACAGCTTTTCGAAAGACTCGGTGCAAATGCGACCATTCTCTCAAGTAATCCCGACGGCGTAAACATCAACGAAAACTGCGGTTCGACTCATCTTGACGCACTTCGCGCATATGTCATCGAGCACGGACTCGACGCAGGTATCGCTTACGACGGTGACGCTGACCGCTGTCTTTGCATTGACAACGAGGGAAATGACGTTGACGGCGACATGATCATGGCAATTCTTGCGCTCGACATGAAGGCACGCGGCAAGCTCACGAAGAACACCGTTGTCGGTACGATAATGACCAACTTCGGTTTCACCAAATTCTGTTCGGATAACGAGCTTCGTTTCGTTGCAACCAAGGTCGGTGACCGTTACGTTCTCGAAGAAATGTTGCTCGAGGATTATCTGCTCGGCGGCGAACAGTCGGGACACATCATCTTCCGTGACTATGCAACCACGGGTGACGGTCAACTTACATCGATCCAGTTATTGTCACAACTGAAGCGCACAGGCACAAAGCTTTCCGAAGCGGCAAAGGTGATGACACGTTATCCGCAGTTCATCGTAAACATCCGTGTTTCTGCAGAAGCGAAGCTTGCGTTCTACACCGATCATAAGGTCAAGAAGATACTCGACGAAGCGAAAAAGGCTATCGGCGATGGCGGCAGAATCGTTACAAGACCGTCGGGAACCGAACCACTCATTCGTATCATGACTGAGGGAGAGGACTCCGAGCTTGCAAAAAGAATCGCTGAGGAAACTGCAGAGCGTATAAAAAAGCAGCTTGAAAGCTATAATTAAGTAAAAAGGAAGTCCAAAGCGCCGGGACCGATTTCGCGTTTAGCCTTCCCTTGGGGGAAGGTGGTTTTCGCATATTCGGCGAAAACCGGATGAGGGTAAACTTCACGAAGATCTATTAAGATAGATCGAATTTGCCCTACAAAATCGGTTGACGAGGAGAAAAATGATCGAAATATTCGGCGGGAATTTTTCCGGCGGAAGCAGACAAAGCGACCGTCGTAAGTCAGAGTACAAAGCCCGTGGGTAACTGCGGCAGACAAAATCTCTGATAAAACAATAATCGGCAAAATGTCGTATGGGCAGTGCGTCCATCCGGCGTGCTGCCATTCACATATACGGCATTTCCGAGAACATACAAAACCAAAAGGAGAAAACGTATATGTGTGGTATCATAGGATATATAGGAAAAGAAAACAGCATAAAACATCTGATCGAGGGACTTCGCGCCCTTGAATATCGCGGCTACGACTCCGCAGGAATCGCTTACTTCGATGAAAACAACAGTCTCCACTCCGTCAAAGCGGCAGGCAGACTTGCGAACGTCGAAGCGAAACTTGCGGATAAACCCGTGTCACACTGCGGCATCGGTCACACTCGTTGGGCAACTCACGGTGCGCCGAGTGACGTTAACTCACATCCGCATGGAACGGCAAGTTTGCGAATCGTGCACAACGGTATCGTCGAAAATTACGCTTCCATTCGTGAGGAGCTGACAGGGCTCGGTTATACGTTCGAGAGTGACACAGACACCGAGGTTGCGGCAAAGCTGCTCGACTATTATTATAAGGAAGAAAAGCTGACAGCACACGCCGCGATCGAGCGTATGACCTCACGACTCGTCGGCTCGTGGGCGCTCGGTATACTTTTCGCAGATACGCCGAACGTGATATGGTGCGCCAGAAAGGGTTCACCGCTTATCATCGGAGTCGGTGAAGATGAAAACTTCATCGCATCGGACATCACAGCGATACTGAAACGCACACGCAATTATTATCAGCTCGACGAGGGTGAGATCGCGAAAGTCACACGCGACACAGTTACGGTATGGCAGGGCGAAAAAACAGTCGAAAAGCCGCTTCTGACGGCAGACTGGGATATCGAAGCCGCCGAACGCGGTGGTTTTGCTCACTTCATGATCAAGGAGATCAACGAAGAACCGTCCGCAATACGTACAACGCTCGGTTGCCGCATCAAAAACGGGCTGCCGGACTTCGCGAGTGACGCTTTTGACGTGGGAATCTTCAAGAAAGTGACACGTGTACACATCGTCGCCTGCGGTACAGCTATGCACGCGGGACTTATCGCTAAAGGAGCGTTTGCGTCACTTGCGAAGCTGCCGTGTGAGGTCGAGATCGCGTCCGAGTTCCGTTATAACGATCCACTCATCGGCGAGGGTGATCTTGTAATCATCATCTCGCAGTCGGGTGAAACCGCGGACTCGCTTGCGGCTCTGCGTCTTTCAAAGGAAAAAGGCGCGGCAACACTCGCGATAGTCAACGTCATCGGCTCGTCGATTGCAAGAGAAGCGGATAGCGTCATTTACACAATGGCAGGTCCGGAGATCGCAGTCGCAAGCACAAAGGCGTACTCGGTGCAGACCGCACTTATGTATCTGCTTGTCATCGGCGCAGCAATGACACGTGGTAAGCTCGACGCCGACAGTGCAAGAAGTAAGGTCACGGAGTTATACGAGCGTGCACCCGAAGCCGTTGCCGAAATGATCGCACGCGAGAACGAAATAGGTTCACATTGCAAGTGGCTTGCCGAAGCAGAAGACCTTTTCTACATCGGACGCGGTGCGGATTATCACCTTGCCTGCGAGGGTTCGCTGAAATTAAAAGAGATATCGTATATTCACAGCGAAGCGTACGCGGCAGGTGAACTGAAACACGGTACGATCTCGCTTATCACAGAGGGCGTGCCCGTCATCGCGCTTTGTACAGTGCCGTCACTTTGTGAGAAGATGGTATCGAACATCCGCGAAACAACGGCACGCGGTGCAAAAGCGCTCATCATCTGCTCGCACGACGCCGAAATCGCAGATGACACAGCAAGTCACATAATACGACTGCCGAAAATCGCATCGGAGCTTGCGTTCCTGCCTGCGGTAACGGTACTGCAGCTGATCGCTTACCACACAGCGGCAGCACGCGGATGTGACATTGACAAGCCGCGAAATCTCGCAAAATCGGTGACAGTCGAATAAAACAAAAAAGGGGAGCTGTTAAATGTCAGCTCCTTTCACTTTACTCTAACCTCAGCCGCTTGCGGCGTTACAACAACGAAACAAGCAATGAAGCCACAGAGCCGCCGATGCAACTGGCGGCGGACGAACGGTTATCGCTGACAAAGCGAATCCGGAGCCGTAGGCGGAGTTGAGCGCAAATCGAGCGCTAGCCAAGGAGGGCGGAGGGAGCTCGAGGGGGGTAGGAACCTGCGGCGAGCTGGGTCCTGTTCCCCTCGAACTTACGCGAAATTCGAAGCGCAATACAAAGAGATTTAATGTATCTTTGTATTGCAGGGATAAAAGTTACTTTTGCACCCAAAAGGCGAAAGAAAGCAATTTCCCAAAGTATGCTGCTTCGAGCTTCGTATCATTCGAGAGGGACGACCACCAATGCTGGCGCAAAGGATTTCTTCCCTCTCGAGCTCTCCCTCTTTCCTTTGCCTGCACTCGATTTGCGCTCAGTTCTCTAAAGCTCACCATTCGCTTTGTTAACTGTGACCGTTCGTCCGCCGACAGTTACATCGGCGGTTCAGGTGCTTCATTGCTT
>JAFTTS010000076.1 GCA_017466685.1 Clostridia bacterium | reverse complement strand
CGCAGACGGCGGTATCAAGTATTCGGGTGACCTCGTTAAGGCAATTGCGGCAGGCGCTTCGGTCATCATGATCGGCTCGCTCTTTGCAGGCTGTGAAGAATCTCCCGGAACAACCGAAATTTATCAGGGACGTCAGTTCAAGGTATACCGCGGAATGGGTTCGCTCGCGGCAATGGAAAAGGGTTCAAAAGACCGTTACTTCCAGGAAAACTCTCGCAAGCTCGTTCCCGAAGGCGTTGAGGGACGTGTGCCTTACAAGGGCCCGCTTTCCGACACTGTATTCCAGCTCATCGGCGGTCTTCGTGCAGGTATGGGTTACTGCGGTACTCCGACAGTTGCAGAGCTTCAGGAGCGTGGACAGTTCGTTCGCATTACCGGTGCAGGTCTGCGTGAGTCTCATCCGCATGACATCAACATCACCAAGGAAGCTCCCAACTATTCCGTTCAGAGCGGTTTATAATCAGCTAAGTTTTAAGGCACCTGCATAACCTTGTGGGTGTCTTAAATATTTCACTTACCATTTGGCAAATTTTTCCTCAAAAGGCGGTGATAGCATGAAGAAAAAATACAGCAGCATCAATGTTTACGATGCGACGCAGGATCGCCTCAGATATATTTTTGAGGAGTTTGATAATATTTTTATATCCTTTTCGGGCGGAAAAGACAGCGGCGTTTTGCTCAATCTCTTGCTCGACTTTAGAAACGAAAACTGTCCCGATAGGGTAATAGGCGTTTTCCATCAAGATTTTGAGGCGCAGTATACTGTAACAACCGAATATGTCGAGCGTACCTTCAAACGGCTTGAAAATGAAAAAAACGTGGAGCTTTTCTGGGTTTGTTTACCTATGGCAACACGCACCTCGGTTTCAAACTATGAAATGTTCTGGTACCCCTGGGATGACACCAAAAAAGAGCTGTGGGTTCGTCCCATGCCAAAGCATCCGTATGTGATAAATCTCGACAACAATCCCATGACGACATACAGTTACCGTATGCATCAGGAGGATCTTGCCAAACAGTTTGCAAGATGGTATCATTTATCACACGGAGAGGGAAGAACAGTCTGTCTGCTCGGAATGCGTGCGGATGAATCACTGAACCGATACAGCGGATTTATAAACAAAAAGTACGGATACAAGGGCGAATGTTACATAACACGTCAATTCAAGGATATCTGGGCGGCATCCCCTCTCTATGACTGGTCAAACGAGGATATCTGGCACGCCAATTATTTGCTTAACTACGATTATAATCACCTCTACGATCTCTATTACAAAGCAGGACTGCCGCTCGATCAGATGCGTGTTGCGTCGCCTTTCAACGATTACGCAAAGGATAGTCTCAATCTTTACCGCATTATAGATCCCGACACATGGACTAGGCTTGTCGGACGTGTCAAAGGCGCAAATTTCGGTGCGATCTACGGAAAAACAAAGGCGCTCGGTTACCGTAATTTATCGCTTCCCGAGGGACACACATGGGAATCGTACACTAAATTTCTTCTTGCAACTCTGCCGAAAAACATACGTAATAACTACATTAAAAAATTCAAGTCCTCAATCGATTTCTGGCATAATACCGGCGGAGGACTTGAAGAAGAAACGATATATGAGCTTCAAAGGCGAGGTTACAATATCCGCAGAAACGGCATTTCAAACTATACGATAATGAAAAATTCCAGAGTGATATTTATCGGTAAAATTCCTGATAATACCGATGACGTTCATACTTCCAAGGATATTCCGAGCTGGAAGCGGATGTGTTACTGTATACTGAAAAACGATCACAACTGTCGCTTTATGGGCTTCGGTCTTTCACGTGAATCACAGAAAAATATTGATATTTTAAAGAAAAAATACAGCAAGGTGGTGGATAAGGATGGAGTTTAAGAGTCCCGTATATAATGTTATAGCCGTCCCACATGAAAAGGTAGTGCCGAATACATACAATCCCAACTCTGTTGCTCCGCCCGAGATGAAACTGCTTTATGAGAGCATCAGGGAGGACGGTTACACGATGCCTGTCGTTTGCTATTACGATAAGGAGCAGGATGTTTACGTCATCGTTGACGGCTTTCACCGTTGGCGCATTATGAAAGATTATCCCGATATTTATGAGCGTGAAAAGGGACTTTTGCCGGTGTCAGTCATCGATAAATCGCTTGATTATCGTATGGCGAGTACGATCCGTCACAACCGTGCGCGTGGTGCACATGACGTTGATCTGATGAGCAACATTATTCGTGAGCTGCACGATCTCGGACGTTCCGACGCATGGATATCGAAGCATCTTGGTATGGAAAAGGATGAAATACTCAGGCTTAAGCAGATAACCGGTCTTGCAGCACTGTTTAAGGATATCGACTTCGGTGCATCCTGGCTTCCGGCTGAGGAGGACGAGGAGATCGTTATAGAATAGGATTCTTCTGATATAACAAAAGGAGCAGCATAAAAAACTGCTCCCATTTTTATTTTAGCTTTCGCTTCGCTCTCCGAGAATGTCACGGTAGTAGCGGTAGAAGTTTTCAAATTCGCCTGCATCGAGCGCATCGCGTATCTTCTGCATAAGCTCATTATAGAAATAGAGATTGTGCAGTACCGCAAGACGCATACCGAGCGTTTCCTTTGCCTTGAAAAGATGGCGTATATACGAGCGACTGTATGCTCTGCAAGCGGGACATCCGCAGTTTTCGTCGATCGGACGCGGATCACGTGCATACTTTTCGTTAAGCAGGTTCATCTTGCCGTGCCATGTGAAAATGTTACCGTGACGTGCGTTACGGCTGGGCATTACGCAGTCGAAGAAATCAACTCCGCGATGTACGGCTTCGAGTATATTGCAGGGAGTACCGACGCCCATGAGGTAACGCGGCTTATCCTTCGGCATATGCGGCTCAACGATATCGATGGTCTCATACATTTCCTCTGCCGATTCACCGACAGCGAGTCCGCCGATTGCGTAACCGTCACATTCGATCTCCGATATCTGCTTCATATGTTCAACTCGCAGGTCTGCATAGGTGCTTCCTTGGTTGATACCGAAAAGCATCTGATTTTTATTGATCGTGGTTTCAAGAGAATTGAGTCTGTCCATCTCTTTGCGACATCTCTCAAGCCAGCGTGTTGTACGTGCGATCGAATCCTTGGTGTACTTATATTCGGCAGGGTTTTCGATACATTCATCAAACGCCATTGCAATCGTGGAAGCTAAATTTGACTGAATCTGCATTGATTCCTCGGGGCCCATGAAGATACGTGCGCCGTCGATGTGTGATGCAAAGCGCACACCTTCTTCGGTGATTTTACGAAGCTGTGCAAGCGAGAACACCTGGAATCCGCCTGAGTCGGTCAGTACCGGCTTATCCCAATTGAAGAACTTATGGATACCGCCCATATCCGCGATCAGCTTATCACCGGGACGAAGATGGAGATGGTATGTGTTCGATAATTCAACCTGACAGTTTACCTCGCGAAGATCCATTGTCGAGATACCGCCCTTTATTGCGGCACAGGTTCCGACGTTCATGAAAACGGGAGTTTGTATTGTTCCGTGTACAGTTTCAAACTGACCTCGGCGTGCGTTGCCTTCTTGTTTTAATAATGTGAACATTGCTGTTTCCTTTCGGAGAGTAGTATTTTTATATTCGTTTAAACTGACGCTCGATCTGTGATTTTGTCATCTCGAACGCAACGGGACGACCGTGTGGGCACACCTTGATATCATCGAGCGTGAGCAGCTTATCGCATATCCATTTAAGGTGACCGATATCATACTCGCGTCCGACCTTTATCGCTGCCTTACACGATGCCTGATAGAGCGCTTTTTCAAACAGGGTGTCGCGAGTTATCTCTGCGCTTCCGGTACCTCCCAGTAGCTTGTCTGCAATTTCTTCAAAAACGTCACGTGCAGAGTTTATATCAAGGCTGACGGGTATTGCAGTGAGAGAAGCCGCTCTTTCGCCGATCTCGAATTCATAGCCGATGGCGCGTATATCTTTTTCAAACTCGGTGACCGCTACACAAAGTGAGGGAGTTAAAGGTATATCAAGCGGCATGAGGAGCATCTGCATCGGAATTTCCTTTGAGTTCATCCTATCCTTTAAATTTGCCCGAAGCTCCTCGAAGATTATGCGCTCATGTGCCGCATGCTTATCGATGACCATGACACGATCCTCAACCTCTATGAAGAGATAAGAGAGAAATGCCTCGCCGAGTATTTTATATTCGGGAACACGTCTTTTCTGCGTGATGGGTTCGGCTTCGGGGATGGGAGTCGGCACTTCGATTTTAAAGTCTTCTGCACTCGGTATATCGGGCAGAGTAACTGTGCCGTCGGTCTGCGGCGGTATGTCACCGTGCTGTTCGCAGAATATTTTAAATTCCTCATCGCTCATACGTGAGGGCTGTTTTTCTGTGTGACGAAGTGTCACACGCGGACTCGATAGCTGTGTTTCAATATATTGCGGCAGAGCCTCATGCGACATACTCTGAGGTATCGCAGGTGTACCGTCATCGGCGGTTAAAGAAGCTGTGAGGTCATTCGGAATCGATTCAAGATAGACCTGTTGGTGAGTTATATCTTCGCTTGGTGTATCCTGCCGTTCGAGCTTATAGTCAACCGTTTCCGATTTGAAGGTATCCGCGATAATTTTGGGCATTTTAGGTGCTTCGGCAGTTTCATCGAACGCCGGCGGTGGTGCCATATCGGTTATTGAAAGCTGTCCGCGCTTGACGTTTCGCTGATTGTTGTATATAAGCTTCGGTGCAGGCTCGGCGTTTTCTCTGTCTTCGATCGGGACGAATGCTCCAAGCTGCTTTGTAAGCTCATATGCCGCATCACCTGTACTCTTACCGTCAAGCTCCATCCTGGGACGTGGAATGTGACGTTCAAGTGCGCCGCGTACTGCGTAAAACACCGCTTCGAATATCGGCTTTTCGGCGACGAACTTGACCTCAAGCTTTGTCGGATGTATATTTACGTCAACAAACTCAGGCGGAATATCAACAAACATAACGCAGGCAGGGAAGCGTGAGGAATCGATATATGAGGTATATCCCTCCTCAAGGGCTGCCTGTAAGCAACGGCTTCTGACGTTACGTCCGTTCACGTAAAAAATCTGATTCTGTCGGTTTCCGAAGTTATTATCGGGCGTTCCGATATATCCGCGAATCGAAGCATTGACACTTCCTCCGCCGTAGATCTTAACGTCACTCTTATAACTGAGCTCGATCAGCTTGCCTGCAAAGTCAGCACCGCACACGCTGTATATTGCATGGTGCAGATCTCCGTCGCCCGGCGTATTATAGCGCATTTTGCCGTCAACGATGAGTGTCATTGCAACCTCGGGATTTGAGAGGGCGAGACGCTCAAAAAGGTCTATAACGTGAGAAGCCTCGGCGGAATCCTTCTTCAAAAATTTACGTCTTGCAGGGATGTTGGCGAAAAGGTTTTGGGCGATTATTGTCGTACCGTCTGCCATTGGTGCTTCCGTTATAGTCGGAGACTCCATCCCCGGGTGAACCTCAAGCTCGTTTCCTACATCATCACATGGACGTTTTGAGCGTATACGAAGATCGGCAACTGCGGCAATCGATGCAAGTGCTTCACCTCGGAAGCCGAGTGTCATGATCGATGCAATATCATCGGAGGTTCTTATTTTACTTGTTGCATTTCGCATTATTGCAAGCGGAAGATCCTCTTTGGCAATACCGCATCCGTTGTCGGTACAGCGAATAAGTGATATTCCGCCGTTTTGTATTTCAACCGTTATCTTCTCGGCTCCGGCGTCTATTGAGTTTTCGACGAGCTCTTTGACGACCGAAAGCGGACGTTCGATCATCTCGCCTGCCGCAACTAAAACGGCGGTTTCATAATCGAGCTGACGGATTATTCCCATGAAATCCTCCTTAAAAAAGTTTATGACAGCATTTTCTTTAATTTATAAAGCTCATTCATAGCTTCGATAGGTGTCAGAGTGTCAAGGCTGATCTCGCGAATCATGCTTGCAGCGTTCATTGCGAGAATGGTTTCAACGGTCATTTCATCCTGTATCTCTGGCTCTTTTTCTACCTGACGGATGACCTGCATCTCACCTGCTTCAATCTCCGCAAGCACTTCCTTTGCACGCTTAATGACCTCATTCGGAACGCCTGCTAATTTTGCAACCTCGATTCCGTAACTGTCATCAGCCGCACCGCGTACAATTTTACGCAGGAATGTGACATCATCGCCTTTTTTCTTTGCCGCGATGTTATAGTTTACAACGCCGGGAAGCGAACCCTCAAGGGCGGTAAGCTCGTGATAATGTGTTGCAAAAAGGGTTTTAGCTCCGAGCTTCGGCGAAACGGTGTATTCAACGATGGCGCGTGCGATCGACATACCGTCATAAGTTGATGTTCCGCGTCCGATCTCATCGTAAATGATAAGCGATTTTTTGGTGGCGTTTTTAAGTATATTGGCAACCTCGTTCATTTCGAGCATGAACGTTGACTGACCGCTTGCAAGGTCATCCGATGCGCCGACACGTGTGAACACTCGGTCACAAATACCGATCTGTGCACTCTTTGCCGGAACAAACGAGCCGATCTGTGCCATGACCGTTATAAGTGCAACCTGACGCATATATGTCGATTTACCTGCCATATTCGGTCCGGTGATAAGCATGAGACGATTATCGGAGGTATCGAGCATTGTATCGTTCGGAACGAAATAGCTGTCGTCAACGAATTTTTCAACCACAGGGTGACGTCCCTCGGTGATTGTGATACGGTCCGAGGTATCGAGAGTCGGGCGGACGTAACCGTTTCGAACCGCGGTGTCGGCAAGGGAAACGTAAGCGTCGATCTTTGCGATAATCTCTGCGGCGAGCTTGATTCTTGAAACATTCTCACAGAGCTTCTGGCATACGGCTCTGAAAAGCTCGTATTCAAGAGTATTCACTCTGTCTGCCGCACCGAGGAGTGTTGCTTCGGTGTCCTTTAATTCCTGCGTGATATAACGCTCGGAGTTTGCCGTGGTCTGTTTTCTTATATAATGCTCGGGAACGAGTGAGATTTGTGAGCGTGTGACCTCTATATAATAGCCAAACACGCGGTTATAGCCGACACGCAGCTTGGAAATTCCCGTAGCGGCGCGTTCCCTCTCTTCGATCTCCTCGATAATTGCAGACGAATCCTTAACGATACGGCGGAGATAGTCGATTTCCTCCGAGGCACCGTCACGTATCATTCCGCCCTCTCTTATAGAAAAAGGAGGATCGTCAACGATGGTCGCAGCAATAAGTTCACAGAGATCCGTGAGGGGATCGAGGTCTTTGTTGAGTCCTGACAGCTCCGAAGAACGTGCATCGGCAGTCAGACGCTTAAGCTCGGGCAGAATTTCAAATGTGGAGCGCATGGCAACAAGGTCTTTTCCGTTTGCCGTTCCGTAGATGACCTTTGTTGAAAGGCGTTCAAGGTCAAGTGCGCCCTTGAGTGCCAGTGAAAGCTCCTCGCGAAGCATGAAGCTCTCGTAAAGCTCGTCAACCGCATCAAGACGGCGTTCGATCTCAAAAAGGCTGACAAGCGGAAGCTCAACCCATTTACGCAGCATTCGTGCACCCATTGAGGTTTTTGTTTTATCGAGAACCCAAAGAAGTGAACCGCGTTTTTCCTTGGTACGCATGGTTTCAACAAGCTCGAGGTTACGTCTTGTTGCAACGTCCATTTCGAGGTACTGTCCGTCGGTATAAATTTTTAAATCAGAAAGATAAGAAAGGTCGATCTTCTGTGTTTCCTCAAGATAGGAAAGCAGTGCACCGATTGCAAGAGTTATAGGAAGATTAGCTTCGCCGGGAAGATATTTGTCGCCGTAACGTGCCTTGACCGATTCTGTACAAGTGCCCTCATCATATCTCGATGCAAGACGCGGTACCGGCATTGCGCAGAGCTTCTTCTCAATAAATGCACCAGCTTCACCAAGCTCGGCAAGTGTGCAGGGAATAATCACCTCACGCGGCATATATACTGAAAGCTCACTTGTCAAACGTTCATAGCGACGTTTACCGTCAAATTCGGTTGCGTAGAGCTGTCCCGTTGAAACGTCGGCAAAGCAAACACCGATTCGTTCGTCTATAGCAGAAATTGCGGCTATGTAGTTATTTTTCTGTTCGGAAAGCTGTCCTGCGTCGGTGACAGTTCCGGGAGTTATAACTCGGATGACCTCACGTTTTACAAGTCCCTTTGCGAGTGCAGGATCTTCAACCTGTTCACATATCGCAACACGGTAACCTTTTTCGATAAGCTTACCGATATACGAAT
Organism: Clostridia bacterium; assembly: GCA_017466685.1. GTDB lineage: Bacteria > Bacillota > Clostridia > Oscillospirales > CAG-272 > Flemingiibacterium. The sequence continues at coordinate 5,283 of JAFTTS010000076.1, read as the reverse complement.
CCGCGGAATGAAACGGAACACCGCACATAGGTGCACGCTCTGCCTCACCGCAGTCACGTCCCGTGAGAGTCAGTTCAAGTTCACGTGAAGCTATCTTTGCATCCTCGAAAAACATTTCGTAAAAGTCGCCGAGGCGGTAAAAGAGAAGTGTGTCCTTATATTGATTTTTTATTTCAAAATATTGCTGCATCATCGGTGTCATGGCGATGAAACCTCTTTCTCTGTTAGTTTATTTTGTTCTGCCGTCACGCAGTCACCGACGTTTTTTCGGAAACCGCGTCGCGGCAGAAAAACCGCGAATGTCATCAATTAATGATGATGGTGGTCATGTCCGCAGCTGCCACCGCAGGACGAACAATCATGCGAGCAGGGACGCTCACCTGTGATCTGGAATGTAATCTCCGAGTTTACTTCATTCATGAACTCGTTAACCTCCTCCTGTGCCTGCTGATATGCGAGCATTGAGGGGTTCATTGTGATCTCATGGTAAAGCTCGTTGATGCGTGCCTCGATGCGCTGGATAAATTCCATATCCTTTTCGGGCTTCTTGTATTCCTCGGTGAGTGCGGTGGACTGTGCGTTATATTCAGTCATAAGCGTCTGAAGTGCTCTGTCCTCGGCGTATGCCTTTTCAGCCGCCTGCATTTTCACAACACGGGGATCTTCCTTGATCTTTTTGCCGAGCTCTGCGGCAAGTTCCATAACTTCCATTTTGGGTTCTCCTTATATAAATAAAATTTTTGACTTGATTAAATCACGCAAGCTCTCCGAAGAGCGCAAACGTCTCTGCCTTTGTTATTTTAACATTGGCGAACTTTCCGATATACGCTTCGCTTGCAGCATCACGAGGAATATGCACGAGCTTGTTTGAATCGGCACGTCCCGTCAGCATATCGGGTGAATTTTTACTCTCGCCGGTAACAAGTACACGCTGGTGCTTACCGACAAGCGAAAGATTTTTGGCAAGTGATATTTCATTTTGCACTTCAAGCAAGCGGTCAAATCGTTTTGATTTCACTTCCTGCGGTATCTGGCAGGTCATTGCCGCGGCAGGTGTCAGAGGTCTTGGTGAATAGATGAATGAATACACCATGTCAAAGCCGACTGTACGGAGCATCGAAAGCGTTTCTTCAAACTCCTCGTCAGTTTCGCCGGGAAATCCGACAATTATATCGGACGACAGCGCAATATCCGGCATTTTCTCACGCATATATTTTACAAGCTCAAGATAGCTTTCGGGAGTGTATTTGCGGTTCATTTCGTGAAGTATACGTCCAGAGCCCGATTGAAGCGGCAGGTGAAACTGCTTTGCGCATTTATCGTTCTTTGCCATTGTGTCGATAAGCTTTCTTGAAGCGTCCTTCGGATGGCTTGTCATAAAGCGGAGAATGAAATCGCCGTCAAGGGCACATATTTCGTCAACTAAATCGGCAAAGTCACCACCGTCCGATGAATAGGAGTTCACATTCTGACCGAGCAGAGTAATTTCCTTTGCACCGTCTGCGATAACACGCTTTACCTCGGCGAGTATATCTGAACGCTCACGGCTGCGCTCACGTCCGCGTGTATAGGGAACAACGCAGTATGAACAGAAGTTATTGCAGCCGTACATAACGCTTACCCATGCAGTAGCCTTCGATTCGCGTTCTATTGGAAGTCCTTCTGCAAGTGAACCCTCGGGTGAGTCAACCGTGAAGCTGCGTTTACCGCCGTCAAGCTGCTTTGCAAGTATTTCGGGGAGTTTATAAAGCATACCTGTTCCGACGAGAAAATCAACATAAGGGTAGCTTTTTTTCACCTGATCCATACGGTGCTCCTGCGTTACCATACAGCCGCAGACGCCGATATACAGCTCGGGATTTTTTTCTTTAAGCTTCTTGAACTGTCCAGTGGTCGAAAGGGCGCGAAGCTCCGCGTGCTCACGTACGGCACAGGTGTTTATGAGTATAAGATCGGCATCTTCGGGCGTATCGGTACGGGCATATCCCATTTCCGAGGTCATACCGCGAAGCTGTTCTGAGTCGGCTTCGTTTTGCTGACAGCCGAAGGTACGTATATAGCATTTGGGTTCTTTACCGAGCGCGGAAAAATGCTCACGTACACTGTGCATTATTTTGTACTGCTCGGCAATTTGCTCACTTGTTACTTTTATCATTTTGTTTCCTTATTGTTATGTTTTTTGGTTATATGATTGTTTATTATGATTCCGCCGATTCCGATAACTCCTGTCACGGCAAAGATAATGAGTGTTTTTACAAAGCTTCCGTCGGAAATAGTCGCTCCTGCCCAGGTTGACGAAACAACAGAGGGGATACGCGCAAGTGTTGCCAATATTATGAAGCGCGTAAAACGGATTCCCGTAAAGGGAGCAAAATATGTAAGTATATCCTTTGGCGTTCCGGGGATGAAGAACAGGATGAAGATAAGACTGTCACGCTTATTCGGATCTTTTAAAAACGAGAGGTTTTCAAATTTATTTATATCGACAAATTTCGCGGCAAACTTCATACCGAGCTTCTTCACGGCAAAGAAAACCAGCGTCTGTCCGATAGCGATTCCCACAAGCGTTAAAGCGAGACCTCCGAATGTTCCGTACATTACTCCCATCAGAATTTCAATCGGTTCACCCGGGATTATGGCAATAACGATCTGCAATATCTGCAAAAGAAGCACCGCAAGGACACCGAGCACGCCAAGGGATTCGATAAATTCACGAAAACGCACCTGATTTTCGGGCTCTGCGAGAGACAGCACCATCGGTATAAGCCATATGCAGAGTGCGATCAGTGCAGCGACGATCAAAAGTGCCGCAACAATTTTAAGGGCAAATATAAGCTTATTCTTCATAGGAAGTGTACCTCGCTGTAAGACCGTCTGTGAGCGTCACGGTGCCGTCGTTTTTTATGAGAACCGCTTCAAAATCGCTGTACGGCTTGTAAAGCTCAAGTGCGGCATCGTGTCCCATAACAAAAAGTGCGGTTGAAAGTGCATCGGCATATGCGCCGTTATACGCATCGGCTTCACGCATCCATACTGCAACCGAAGCAAGATCACTTTCGGCAGGGTATCCCGTTTTCGGATCGATTATATGGTGATAGCGCACGCCGTCATATTCTGTATAACGCTCGTATGAACCGCTCACAGAAACGATTCCCGAATCAAGCGAAAGTGTGCCGATAAAGGTGTCGGGTGAGAAGGGATTTTTGATTCCCACCTTCCATGCGGAACCGTCTTCTTTATTGCCGACAAGAGCGATGTTTCCGCCGAAGCTGACAGTTCCTATGGCGTTGTTTTCCGTAAGATACTCGGCGCATTTTCCGAGAGTATATCCCTTTGCAATACCGCCAAGGTCAATTTCAGTCTTGCTTTCATACGGAGCTCTCGTGAGCTGGTAACTGTCAAACATGAGCTTGTCCATGCCAACGTCCGGCATCAGCGAAAGTATTTCATCATCCGTCGGCGGTGTCCAGTCATCCTCAGAGTGTGTAACATTCCAAAGCCTGACGAGAGGGAATACGGTTATATCAAATGCACCGTCGGATATTTCGTACACCTCAGATGCAATACGGAGTGTGTCATAAAGCTCGGGGATATCTTCGATTATAAGCTTATCGGAATTATTGAACTCCGAAACAGCACTCGTCTCGGAATAAGCGGAAAATAAATCTTCGGCAGCGGCTGTTATTTCAGAGCAATGTGCAATGAGCGAATCCGCGGAGCTGTGGGTAACGTCATAGCTTATAACCGTATCCATCATGAATTCGGAATGAGTGATACGCACACTGCCGCAGCCGACAAGCATGAGTGACAGTATAAGAAGTGTTATAAACAGACGTTTCATAATTTATCTCCGATACGGTTTATAATGATCTGTGAGGTAATGCCCGTGAGCAGTCCGGCAGGTATCGACGCAAGGAGCAGCCAGGAAAGCATTGTTACAGGTGCAGTGGTCGAAAGCAGAATACACGCGGCGATGACTTGTCCGATGTTATGGGCTGCCGCAGACAGGACGGATATTCCGACAAGTGTTATTTTTTCTTTTCTGTAAAGCGGAACAAGCAGGACTGCAATAATCCACGCAAAAAGACCGCCGAGCAGGGAAAATGCGAACGTGGTTGCCGAGCCGAAAAGCAGGGAAGTTATGAAAACCCGGCAGAGCATTATAACAAATCCGCACCGTCTTGATTTTATATAAACGCCGAGCGTTACCGCGATGTTTGCAAGTCCTAATTTGAATATGCCAAGCGGTGGTAAAAGTGCTTCGATATATGAGAGTATCAACGCTGCCGCAAGTAACAGTGCGTAAACGGCAAGCGTATGTGAACGATCAACCCGCGATTCCATCGAGCACCTCGCCGTCAGCGTTTGTGACACGTATGACCGTTTTTGCAGGAAGGCAGACAATCGTTTGATTCTCGGATGATATCGCACCCATTGCCGCGCAAACTCCGTCGGGGCAGGAATGAGATATAACTCTTGCACTGCCGTCCTTTATTTCAAGTATCAGTGTATGTGAATTTGATGAGACGGTGTGAGTGCGTTCGGAATCTAAAGGGAGAGTGTACGTTTTGGTGTCGGTCGTGATCTCAAGTGATGCGCCGCCATTTTGCATTAGAATCGGCAGGGCAAAAACAAAGGCAAGCACTGCAACTGCTATAACAGCCATAAGGTCAAAAGGCTTCAGCTTCAATTTTGCACCTCCCTGTATATATAATTATAACATTATAACTTATTAATTATATCACATCTGCTCGTTTTTTGCAATAGTGTTAATGTAAATATTAAATTAAAAAAGATATTTGCAGAGATATAATGAACAAATTGTAAATATGCAAAATTTCCTTGCTAAACCTATTGAAAAAATCGGGAAAATAGTGTAAAATATATATACCCATGTAAATGTCCGGGTGTCAGCCCTGACATAATTCATTTATTTTTTGGAGGATTTACAACAATGGTAGTAGCCGGAGATTTTAAAAACGGTATAACTTTTGAAATGGACGGTCAGGTCCTGCATGTCGTTGAGGTCCAGCACGTTAAGCCCGGTCAGGGTGCGGCGTTCGTAAGAACCAAGATGAAGAATGTCATCACAGGTGCTGTAACAGAGCGTACCTTTAACCCCACTGATAAGTTTGAGAACGCAATCGTTGAAAGAAAGGAAATGCAGTATTCCTACAACGATGGCGACCTTTACTATTTCATGGATATGGAATCTTTTGATATGGTTCCTGTTGAAGCGGCTAAGCTTGGCGACAACTTCCGTTTCGTTAAGGAAGAAATGAT
>JAFTTS010000075.1 GCA_017466685.1 Clostridia bacterium | reverse complement strand
TCACTTCTATAATAACGAACGTATTCAACTCAAAACAAAACTGACACCACTCGAAAAGCGATGTCAGTTCGTTGCTTAAATTTTAATATCTTCTGCCATTAAGGCTGTTTTTGTGCTGTCCGTACAATTTGGGGCTGTTCATAATCAGGTGAGCCGTTTGCTATTAATATTTTTCACGGTGGAACGCATATCCGAGTACACTGCCCATCAGCGCAAGTCCTCCGTATTCGAATATGTAATGAAGATCGTTTTGCGTATAATTAAGAACGAGCGTCGGCGCAAAGATCAGCGCGACTATAACGCAGTAATACCATACCCAGCCATTGATCTTGCCGAAAATGATACCATTTCCGAGACAGCACGCAGGCGTTATTATCTTGAGCGCAAAGTCCTCAAACGCCGTCCCGTCAAGAAGCGGCGGAACAACATAGAAAAGCGCGATCATCACAATAATATACGGAAGCCATTTTAAAAACGGTACTTTCTTCATCTGTTCGCTCCTTTTCTTGCCTCACGGCGTGCCTTTGCCTCATCATGGGCAAGGCGTTCTTCGTCATTTGTAAGTGTAAGCGCAGGTACGGGCGTCGGCTTGTCGTTTTCATCGAGCGCAACAAGCGTCAGATATGCCGAATTTATAAGTTGACGTGAGCCGTCCAGCTTCTCAACGTAAGACTTTACGCAAACATCCATAGACGTCCTGCCGACATAAACAACCTTTCCGCAAAGAACGACAAGACTGTTCGCATATGCAGGATCCTTGAATTCAAGCGTATCAACAAGAACCGTTGTAACATTTCGATTTGAGTGACGGCGTGCAACAACTGCCGCGCATATGTCGATCCATTCCATAAGCTTTCCGCCGAAAAGACGGTTATAGCCGTTCATCGTTCCGAGATTCAGTATCTGAACCGATTCTGTATACGAATCCGCCGGTGTTTTTGGTTGTAAATTCATAATAATCTTAACCTCTGAATTTTATTCCGCCACAGTTATCAAGCTCCACAATAGCGAGCGATTCAAGATGTATACCCTTCTCGCGAATGAGTGCACCACCCTCCTGGAAGCCCTTTTCAATGCAGATACCAACACCGCAAAGTGTCGCACCTGCTTGGTCTAAAATATCGCAAAGACCGAAAACCGCCTTACCTTTCGCAAGGAAATCGTCGATTATCAGAACGCGGTCCTCAGCGGATATGTACTTCTTCGAAACGCGGATGTCATATTCCTTGCCCTTGGTGTACGAAACTACCTTTGAGGTGTAAACATCGCCGTCAAGATTCTTCGATTCCGACTTCTTTGCAAAAACGACGGGAACATTAAAATACTGAGCCGCGATGCAGGCGATACCTATACCCGATGCTTCGACAGTCAGAATTTTTGTAATACCGTCACCCTCGAAAAGGCGGTGAAACTCCTTACCGATCTCGTTTATGAGCGAGATATCCATCTGATGATTGAGAAAGGAATCAACCTTAACGATTCCGCCCTCTTTAATTACTCCGTCTGATAAGATACGTTCTTCTAAAAGCTTCATTTTTAACTCCGATTTATATAAGATTTTTGAAAAATTGAGATATCAAGCAAAAAGCAATCACCCACCGAGGCTTTTTTCATAAACTGACATTAAGAGGTGATTTTATGAAACGCCGCCATCCGGGTAAATATATGTTCTTTATTGTTGTTATTTTCTTATTCGCAACACTCTGCATTTTCACATTTGCCGAACTGCGTATACGTCCGCTTGTGAGGGATGCCGCAAAAAGCCGTGCGAGGACATATGCCTCGGAAATCATCAATCTTTGCGTCACGGAAACTCTTTCAAAAAGCAGTCAGCTTGTGCGTGTAACTTCGGGAGCAGACGGCGTTGCGAGCGTTGAAACCAACATCGCTTCCCTGTCAAGTCTGCGAGCGTCGGCAATAAAGGAGCTCACAAAAACCCTCTCGGATTCGCAGATAATGAGCTTCACCGTACCGCTCGGCAATTTAAGCGGTAGCACACTCATTGCCGGCAGAGGTATACCGATCGAAATAAAACTCGTCCCTATCGGCGATGTCACAGCGGATGTACGGACAGAATTTATCGAATCGGGAATAAACCAGACACTGCACAAAATAACACTTCGTGTACGTGTAACGCTTAATGTACTGACGTCAGGCTCTGCGGTAAAATTAGAGGTGGCAAGTGATGTCACGCTCGCGGAAACGGTCATCGTCGGCAAAGTACCCGATGCATACACTGCAATAAACAGATACGAGATCGACGAGGACGAGGAAAATGACCTCAACGATTACGCGGCAACATTACCGTAATATACGACATTTTTTTAACTATACGTATATTATACCTCATATTTATCATAAAATCAATCACCCTTTAGAATTTTTTTAATATTTCTCTTGCTAATTCCCGTTTTTTGTGGTAGAATATAGTGAGTAAATGTTGGGAAAACGAAAATGCCCGATATTACCTGACGTAAATTTCACTGAAAGGAAGTGTCCCAAAAGCCTTCACCGGCAGGACGGATACTGTTTGATTTTATGGATAAAGTCACTTCGCCCGCTTTCAGAACTGCCACCGTCGGCGGATTCAATAAAAGCGATGTTAACGAATATATTGCCAAGCTCGGCCGTGATTTTGACGAGAAAAAAACAGAGCTTGAAAAGGAGATAGAAGCTCTGAAATCAAGTCTTGAAGAAAGCAAGTCAAAATCTGAAGCGGTGACTGATAAAGCTCCGAGCGAGGATAACGATGCCATCAAGGAGGAGCTTGAGCGTGCAAATGCCCTGATCGAGGAGCAAACAAAGCAGCTTGAAGAGGCAAAGCTCGAAGCCGAAATACTTAAGGGCGATCTCGAAGAGGCAAACTCAAAGCTTGAGCGTTTCACATCTTTTGAAGAAAAAGCAGCACAGTATGAAACGATGACCGCACGTATGGGCGAAATATACATTGAAGCCACAGCCGATGCGGAACGTATACGAAACGAATCGAAGCAAAAATCGGAAGCTCTCATAAGCGATACCGAAGCCAAGTGCCGCGAGAAAATGGAGCTTACAGAAAAAATGCTCGATGAGTTTGCGGTTGAACGCAAGGCAGAGATAAGTGCACTGTTTGAGGATACACACTCAAAGATCAACGAGCTTCTGAAAGCGTTTTACGATAAATCAACCGCTCTCGCAAGCGATGCAACCAAGCTCAGGACAGATGCACCCCCGAGCGATGATAAAAATAACGCATGAGTCAGGACAAAAGAGATTCCGTATCCATTCAGCTTTCACTTATCGGTGAGCGTATACGAACGGTACGTAAACGTCTCGGTATGACGCAGGAGGAGCTTGCGGGCGGTGACATAACGCGCAATATGATAAGCCGTATTGAAAACGGTGTCGCACTCCCGTCGCTTCCGAGCTTGTGTACCATATGTGCACGTCTCGATATACCCGTCGGCGCACTTTTCGATGACCTTGACGACTATGCACTGCGCCGTCTCGTTGAAACACTAAAAAAGCTCGAAGGCACAAAGAAATATGCAAGAGCTATTGAAACGTATAAATCCTTCGGCATAGATAAGCTCCCGGGTTATGCGCAAACGATACTCTGCAGGATCTATCTCGCACGTGCAAGAGAGCTTTATGAAGCCGGCAAGCTTACAGAGGCAACAAAGATCCTTTCCGAAGCGGAAGTTTTTGCCGCACTTCCCGAAAATAAAGTATATGCCGATCGGATATTTCTTTTAAAGAAGCTGATCTCCGTCTGCGCCGTCTCAAACGAAACGGAATCAGTGGACAATCCGGATGACACCGAACACCTCGGGCAGATAATTTTTTCGGATAATGACACAGCGGTCTATCTTCTCTGCAGGACAAAGTTAAATGATATTGCAGAGGTGCCGTATTCACAGCCGCATGAAAGTGCCGCGCCACTTCGTGCCGAACTTGCACCGATAATAAACGGACTGCCCGGTGGACTTTTCCGAACTCACATCGAAGCGAGACTTGATATGCTGAATGCCAATTACCTTGCGGCAAAAGCGAAGATCATTACATTAATAGATTCACAAATGCCGCCATCGATGCTTTATGATCTCTACTGTGATCTTGAGTTCTGCTGTAAATGCTGCGGCGACTTTCAAAATGCTTATAAATACTCAAATCTGCGCATCGAACTTTTAAAAAAGATAAACTAAGGAGAGCCCTATGCTTCGTATCGGACAAGGCTATGATGTACACCGTTTAACTGCCGGGAGGAAGTTGATCCTCGGCGGAGTTGAAATTGAATATGAAATGGGACTCCTCGGTCATTCGGATGCCGACGTGCTTACCCATGCTATAATGGATGCACTCCTCGGTGCGGCAGCTCTCGGCGATATCGGAATGATGTTCCCGGATACCGATGAAAAATACCGCGGTGCCGACAGCTTAAAGCTTGCCTCTGCCGTTGCCGCACGACTGGCTGAAAACGGTTATAAAATAGTCAACATAGATTCAACAATAATCGCACAGCGACCAAAGCTCGCACCGCACATTGATATGATGCGTCAAAACCTTGCAAATTCGCTCGGAATCGATATTACGCAGGTAAGCGTTAAAGCAACGACCGAAGAAAAGCTCGGTTTCACGGGAAACGGCGAGGGTATGGCAGCACAGGCGATTGCAATGATTGAAAAGGTAAAATAAAAAACGCCACCGCAAAAAACGGCAGCGTACAAGAAGATCTCCGGCGGAAAGCCGATTTTAGTTCCGTTATTTTAAACATCCCGTCCGCCTTCTGACCCTCTGATCTTCGGCTCTTTAATATCATATGGTAAATATACACGGTTGGTGAAAGCTGACCGTAAGGCGTTTTTCGCCGATATAAAGAAAAAATTTGAAAGGACAACTTTATCATGATTAAAATTTCCCCTTCCCTTTTGGCAGCTGATTTTTCAAAGCTTGACACTTGTATTTCACGCATTGAGGATTCGGCAGATATGCTCCACCTTGACGTTATGGACGGAATGTTCGTACCTAATATCAGCTTCGGTCCCGGTGTCATTTCCGACATTCGCAAAACCTCGGGACTTATCTTTGACGTGCATCTCATGATTACAAATCCAATGCGTTACATCGCCGAGTTTGCAAAGGCAGGTGCGGATATAATCACAATCCACTATGAAAGTTGTGATAATCAGATCGAGGTTCTCAAGGCAATACGTGAGCTTGGCGTGAAACCCTCCATCTCAATAAAGCCCGCAACTCCGGCGTTCATCCTCGAGCCGCTGCTTGAATATGTTGACATGGTGCTCGTTATGACGGTTGAACCGGGATTCGGCGGACAGTCGTTCATCCCCGAGACCTGCGAAAGCGTACGTACTCTCTCTCAGATGATCGCCGCTTCGGGACGCAATATCGACATCGAGGTTGACGGTGGTATCACAGCAGGTACGATCCGTGCCGCTTACGATGCAGGTGCGAATGTATTTGTTGCAGGCTCGTCCGTATTCAAAGCGGCTGATCCTGCTGCAGCAATTGCAGAGCTTCGTAAGGTTTGCGAATAAGAAAAATGCTCCATTGACTATAAACGGTCAGTGGAGTTTTTTTGCGGAAATAATATCACGGATAACGTTTCTTGCAGTCGGTTTCACCCAGTATATAGTCAACACTGACACGGTAAAACCTCGCAAGCGTGATCAAATGACGTACAGGTATCTCGTTTGTTCCCTTTTCATATCGGGAATATACCTGCTGTGTGGTTTGGAGCAGCTCCGCGATATCCTGTTGTCTGAGGTCATTGTCCTCGCGAAGTCCGCGTATACGTTCGATATATTTGTTCATCATAATCCTCCGCTAAAAATATGTATAAAATATTTTAGCATAAATCAGATGTGATGTATTGATATTACACTATATGTGGTGTATAATATATGTAGACAATACGGTTTTAGTCGCAAAAACAACTTTTGAAAGGATTTTTATTATGAAAAAAGCAATTTTAATTTTACTCACACTCGCTCTCTCTACCGTTACGCTTGTCGGATGCGGAGCAACACAAACTGCAGGGGACTCTTCAACTGTTGAGGTAAAGGTTAACGCAGAATCCAATCCTTTGGTTGGAACATGGTATACCGAAACGTCGGACGCTTTAGTAGCGTACCAATTTTTAAGTGACGGCACTGCCCTTACAACAATTTTGAAAAATTACGACTCACAATATTATTTTAAAGATAAAAGTTCTATACGTCTTTCCGCGTGGCGTACATATAACAATATTTTTATAGCTTCATATATTTACAGTGACTATTACTATTCCGAGCAAATTGGATATGAATATGCAATAGAAAATAATAAGCTGACATTAACCTGCTATGAACGCATTAATCCTATAACACGCAAAAAAACATCTCAAATATTAAATCGCTATGACGGAAACATTTTCGCTCTTCTGGATGACTATATGCCAAACGGCTCTATCGAACCGGGAGACACTACTGCGGCAGATTAATAAAATACATTTCTGTATCATCCAAGAACTCGCCACACACCGCGGGTGTTTTCTTTTTTACCCTCTCACCCGTCCCCGTCCGCGTGCATATTTTAATATGGGAAGGAGGTAACAAAAATGACTCACGGTGCACGCCTTGCCGTCAGCTCCGTGACCTATGCAATACAAGCGCGTGAGATACTTGCAAAGTACGGTATCACCGCTAACATCGTCCGCCTGCACCCAACCGAAACTCCTAACGGCTGCGCATTCGGGCTTGAGATACCGCCGCGCGATATTTCACGTGCCGCCGGATTACTCGCAAAAGCCGAGATACAGTTCACAAAAATCCAGCGCTGACGGCACTATCACTATAAATTAAGGAATCCGTCGGGTGGAGAGTCTGCCCGGCGGTACAGGATAAAATGATATATTTCGACAACGCCGCAACAACCTATCCAAAGCCGCCGCAGGTGATCCGTGCAGTAGCCGATTCCATAGAGCACTGCGGCAATCCGGGACGTGGAGCACATTCACTTGCAATGCGTGCGGCAGACGAGATTTACAACTGTCGTAAAGAGGCGGCGGAGTTATTCGGAGCGACACCCGAGCGTGTGATAATAACCTCAGGTGCAACACATTCGCTCAACATGGCAATCACCGCCCATAACTCTCTTGACGGCACGATACTGATAAGCGATCTCGAGCATAATTCCGTCCTGCGTCCTGCACTCGCGAGCGGTAAAGAGGTTCGTATATTCAACACCTCACTGTATCTCTACGGCGAGGAGCGTACTGCGGCAATTCTTGCTTCCATCGACTCACTTTCACGCGGTGCATCGATCCTCATCACCACAGCGGCATCAAATATCTGCGGTGTGACGCTTCCCATTCGTGAGATCGGTGAATATTGCCGTGAGCACGGTATGCTTTTCATCGTTGACGCTTCACAGGCAGGAGGTTTATATGACATTAATGTGACACGCGACTGTATTGACGTGCTTTGTCTGCCGGGACATAAGGGACTTTACGGTCCTATGGGATGCGGACTTATGATACTCGGCGAAAATGTGACATTACCACCGTATATGCATGGAGGAAGCGGAGTTGATTCACGTTCTAAGGCAATGCCCGAGCTGCCGCCGGAAAGATACGAGGCAGGAACACTTCCCCTTCCACTCATATCGGGACTCCGACGCGGAATCGAGTTCGTAAAGAAAAAGACACCGCGTACCATACTTGAACACGAAAAAAAGCTCGCACGTCAACTGAAAAACGAGCTTGAACACCAAAGAATACGCGTTTTTCTTTCCAAATGTGAGAGCGGTATCGTGCTTTTTAATATAGACGGCTTCGAATCCGAAGAAGTCGCCGAATTTCTCGATAAACAAGGGATATGCACACGTGCAGGTCTTCACTGTGCACCGCTTGCACATGACACACTCGGAAGCACCGGTGCTGTACGTGTCAGCTTCGGCATATATAACACCGCAGAGGAAGTCAGGGAGTTTTCACGCAAGCTTCGTTTACTGCACAAATAAAATAAGGCTCTATTATCTGTTAAACGATGGTAGAGCCTTTAGCTATATGAAAAGCCTCATCACGATATTGCTATAAAACGCAATTTTTTATGTTATATCATTGACAAAATCACATAAATAGTATATAATTAATGGGAATAAAAACATAAACAGAGGTAAACCTTATGCAGATCAATTTCAAAAATCTCACTTTCGATATAACCGACGGTAAAATTTTACTTCGCCATTTCGGAAAAACCGAAGCAAAGCTGAACGGAAGTTTTGTCGAGGTGCAAATTGCAGGTGGAAATAAAATGAACCACATGGGTGCAAAAATGGCAAACTCGTCCGAGGGTGTGCGCCTTTTTTATGTAAACCATGAGCTTTCCGAAACTTCGCTCACTATAACACAGCGTTCCGAGCTGATTGAAGCAAAAACCACATTTGAGGCACTTTGCGAAGCCGATGCACTTCGTATTTACACCGAGGTCACCAATATTGCAGATGAAACGATCACACTCGAGGAAGTGTCCGCGTTTGTGCTGCCCGGTATTGGCAACGGCATTTCAGATATCGACGGACTTTACTATACCCGTTTCATTCAGAGCCATCACATCGAATGTCAGCCGAAGCGTCTTTCTTTTGCAGATTTCGGTTTCCTTTCGGATTCAATGTTACCCGAATCTCAAAGGCGTATCTCAGGCGTTAACGTCGGAAGCTGGTCAACCAAGGAGGAGCTTCCCCAGGGTATCATCGAGGACACAAATAAAAACAGCTTCATCATGTTCCAGATCGAGTCCAACAACTCGTGGTATTACGAAATCTCCGACCGCGATAAGGAATTTTACCTCTGGCTCGGCGGCGCAAATCTGCCGTTTGGTTCGTGGAGTAAATCGCTTGACAAGGGCGAATCTTACCGTACACCAAATGTCGCAATCGCGGTTTCCGATTCGCTGAACGGCGTACTCGGTGAGATGACAAAGTACCGCCGTGCAATATGCGGTCTTGCAAAAGCGGACAAGTCCCTGCCTTCTATTTTCAATGAATATATGCACCTCTCCTGGGACAGTCCCACAGAGGAAAATACCGCGATCTATGCGCCTGTACTCGCAAAAACCGGCGTCGAATATTACGTTATCGATTGTGGCTGGCATAATGAAGAGCCCGGTGATCAGGTCTATCCTTACGTTGGTCAGTGGAAAGAAAGTCACGCACGTTTCCCACACGGTGTCCGTGCAACAACCGATTATCTCCGTTCGCTCGGAATGAAGGCAGGACTTTGGATCGAGCCTGAGGTCGTCGGAATACACTGCAAAGAAATGCTCGATTATTACGGCGACGACTGTTTCATTAAGCGTTACGGCAAAAAAATAGCGGACAAGAACCGTTATTTCCTTGATTACCGTCATCCCAAGGTTATCGAATACATGAGCGAAACGATCCGCCGCATGGTTGAGGATTACGGTGCTGATTACATAAAGTTTGACTATAACCGTGATATGGGTGTCGGAACGGATGTTGACTGTCTCACTCCCGGTGAGGGACTTGAGCTTGCTTCAAAGGCGTTCCTAGATTGGTTTGATGACATGAGAGTACGCTTCCCCGATGTCGTTTTCGAGGGATGTGCCTCGGGCGGTATGAGAATGGATTACAGAACCCTCTCCTCGTTCTCGCTCGTCTCAACCTCCGACCAGACAAACTATCTTAAATATCCGTACATCGCAGGAAATATTCTCTCTGCCGTTATCCCCGAGCAGGCTGCTGTATGGAGTTACCCTGTCGGAGAATGTACACGTGGGGAAATAAACGACGATCAGATCGTGATGAACATGATCAACAGCTTCCTCGGAAGAATGCACCTTGCAAGTCACCTTGAATGGATGAATGAAGATCAGCTCAAGCTCGTTCGCGAGGGCGTTGAATACTATAACAAAATTTCACCTCTCAAGCATAACGCAGTTCCCTATCTGCCGTGCGGATTTACTGCGTTTGGAGATGAAAAGGTCGTTTCAGGATTCAAATCGGGCAACAAGATTCTGCTCGCCGTTTGGACTCTGACCGACGAAACCGAGCTCGATATTCCGCTTGACGATGATATTGCAGATGTGACTCTCGCATATCCCTATGTACCCAACGCAAAGTACAGTGCCGATGCAAACAAGCTTCATGTAAGCTTCGAGCGCGGACATACTGCAGCGTTCTTCGAAATCGAAGTTAAGTAAAAAAAACCCTTAGAGTATCACCTTGAAAGATTATTCGGGTGTACACTAAGGGGTATATTTTTATTAAAAACAATTATCTGTTACTGAAACTTCACGTCATATGTAAGCGAGCCGTTTGCCGGATACTCACCTGCAAGAACGTCAAGCGTGTAAAGCGTATTGATAGGCGAGCAGGTTCCGATAATGACACGCGGAATATGCGGAATATCCTCAAGAACATACGGATTTCCGAAATGAACGACCGTAGATATGCGACCCGTTATCTGAAGTGCCTCCATAAGCGTTGTTATGCGTGCGGTAAAGCATTCACGTCCCAAATATGCACAGCTTCTGAAGAAGGTAACAAACACAACATCATCACAGTTCTCCGCACCTCTGAGCACACGCATATTTTCGCTAACGCTCGGGAACTGGCTGATCATTGTGAACTCGGAATTCGGATAAAGCTCCTTTAATCTGTCCGCTATCTGGAGAGGGCTGTACCAATCGCGGCTGAACGTGTCAACCTCGGCGCGATTATTGATATCCACAGTAGTTTCGGTGAGTATCGCAAAATAGTGTTTTCCGTCACGTGAAAGCGTCACAGGCACACCGTCGTCTGTTTTTGCAAATACGGAGTCACGATTGATCTTGTCAAAATCGGCGAGATCTTTTTCTGTAAGAGCTGTATATTTCGGTTCGGCAAGGGTTTTATGCTGTGCCGCAAGGATTCGTGTAACAGCCTCATCAAGACGCTCATCGGATATAATACCGTCGTCGTAGGATTTGCACATTGCCGCATAAGCATCCATGTGGTTTTCATCCCATGCAAGCGCAATATCGTTACCGTTTCCGATCGAAAGACCGACACCGTGCACTCTGCCGAATTTTGCGACTATACCGTGCATACAGAGAGCATCCGTGACCGCAAAACCGTCAAATCCCTGCTCGCGGATGATGCCTATAACTTTTTCAGAAAGGCTGGCAGGAAATTCGGGATCAATATTAATGTAACGTGCATGACGTGTCATAATTCCGTCGAGAAGTCCCTCTTTAAGAAGTGCAAGGTATGGATAGAGATTATAATCAAGCAATTCCTCGACGGTCGCCTCCGAAATAGCCTCTGCCATATGCGAGTCCATTGCACCCGCGGCACCCTCTCCCGGATAATGCTTTCCAACGGTCAGAATACCGCCGTCATGCATACCTTTGGCTATAGCGGCTGCAAGCTTTGCCACCTTTTTCTTATCGCTTCCGAGAGAACGGATATTGGTTCCGACCATGCATCTGCCGTCTGCAATATCAAGAATCGGATTACAAACCACATTGTAACCGAGCTCGCGTGCAGTCACAGCAGTCACCTTGCCGAAGATATATGCGGCATCCTCGTTGTCCACCATTCCGAGCGCATTATGTTTACCGATCGAGCGTTCATCGCCAATTCCGCTTTCCGCATCACACATAATGAGAATCGGATAGTCGGCTGCCTCTTTGATTCTGTCGATTCTTGCCTTTGTAACATCAAGATGATCCTCATCGTAATTCACCCATACGGCACCGACCGAACGCTGCTTTATAAGCTCGATAATACAATCAAACTGTTCGGGTGTTGCCTCTCTGAAAACCGTCGCAATCGTAACAAATCCGAGCTTTTGCTTTAAACTGAGTTCCTCAAGCTTGAGTTCTCTCATAACTCTACCTCCATTTAGCACCAAAGCTATATTTTAGATTATTTTATCACGTTTACAAACAATTGTCAATGTAAGAAACGGTAAATATATTATATGTTTTTGTTTTTGAAATACTGAAAATATCCGCATTTGATCATGCCGTTGTAGAGGGTTCTTACCTTATCGGCACGGCGACCGTATAAACGCTCGAAATCGGGAACTGAGGTCAGAATATAGATCTGCCACGGTGCAAGACGCGAAAAACAGCGTCCCATCGCACGGTATAGCGTCTCAACCTCACGCATATCGGATAAACGCTCACCGTACGGTGGATTGCAGACTATCGTTGCACGTCTGTCAGCTTTAACGATCTGCGTCGCATCACGCTCAAAGCATTTTATATGCGCTCCCATATCGGCACGCTTGATGTTCGCACGTGCAAGATCGACCATATGGGGATCAATGTCACTTGCATAGACCTCAAAATCGGTGGAACGGCGAAAGCTCTCGGCTTCCTCACGTGCATCCTTCCAGATTTTCTCTGGGATGTCGTAAAACTCCTCCGCCGCGAAATTACGTCCGAGTCCGGGGGCTGTCCCCGTCATCATCATAGCCGCCTCAATGGCAATCGTACCCGAGCCGCAGAAGGGATCCCACAAAAGCACCTCATCACGCGGACGTGACAGCTTGACCATCGCCGCAGCAAGAGTTTCACGAAGCGGAGCAACACCTGCCGCAGGACGGTATCCACGCTTGTGCAGTGCGACTCCCGAGGTGTCGATCATAAGCGTCGCAATATCCTTTAAAATGAAAAACTCAATCTGATATTTAACGCCCTCGCCCTTGAACCATGAAACGCCCTATTCGCCGGACCAACGTTCAACAATCGCCTTTTGAACGATACTCTGACAGTCGGGTATACTTGTCAGTACCGATTTTATGCTGTGACCTTTAACGGGAAACGCATCATCCTCTGCGATCCATGCTTCCCACGGAAGTGAGTTCGTTCCGTCGAAAAGCTCCGTAAACGTTGCAGCACGAAAGCTTCCCATTTTAATATAAAGACGTTCCGCAAAACGCAGGTTTATATTACAGCGCGCAATCGCCGCCATATCGCCGCGGAATGTGACGCGTCCGTCTATCGTTTCTATACGCTCGTAACCAAGAGCATCGATCTCCTCGCCGAGCAATGCCTCAAGCCCGAAAAGGCAAGTGGCAACGTATTCATATTTGGTGGTCATAAATATTCCTCCCAAGGTTATATTACTATATATTATCGCATATTTTAAGTCAATTGTCAAGAGGCGGACAGACAGCGTTTGTGAAAATACATTTCACCGTTTCTTCACAAAACTTCCAAGTCATATAGCTTGCATACATCACACATCCGAGGTATAATATAACCATAAAATCAAGAAGTGAGGTCAAAACCTATGCCGCAAACCGTGTTCCGACGGCAAGAGTTCAAATATCTTATAACTCATGCACAAAAGGAAAAGCTTCTCTCGCTCATGGATAAATATATTGTCCCCGATGAATACGGAAGAAGCACTGTCTGCTCGATTTATTATGACACGCCGACAAGTATGCTGATACGACGTTCAATAGAATCACCCATATACAAGGAAAAACTGCGTGTACGAAGCTACGGCAGAGTGAACAAAGACGATACCGTATACGTTGAAATAAAGAAAAAATTCAAGCATATCGTTTACAAGCGCCGTGTCGGAATCCCACTCGGGAGTGCAGAGCGTTGGTTATCGGGCGACGTGATAGAACGTGCAGAAAATATAAAGCCGAGGACTGCACAGATAATGAACGAGATCGATTTTTTCATCTCTCGATACAGTCCGCTTGAGCCTGCAATGTTCATATCGGCAGAGCGTGAAGCCTTCTACGCTGCAAATGACCGTGAATTTCGTATCACGTTTGATGAAAACATCCTCTCGCGAAGCACCGAGCTTTCCCTGTCGTCAGATATATACGGCACACCAATACTTCCCGACGGAATGGTACTCATGGAGCTGAAATCGGGAACGTCACTTCCCCTTCCGATATGTCACGCACTATGCGATGAGGGGATATTCAAAACAAAATTTTCAAAATACGGCACTGCGTATAAAAACGCTCTCGCCGAAAAATACATAACAGGAGATACTGATAATGAATTTATTCAAGGGATTGTTTGATACAGAGCTTACACAGCTTATAAGCGTGACCGATTTTCTTCTCTGCATAGGAACGGCACTCATCGTCGGCATACTTTTTGCCGCGGTTTATTCATTCCACAAAAGTACCTCAAAAAGCTTTCTTATAACACTTTTCATGCTTCCTGCAGTTGTCTGCGTGGTTATCATGATGGTAAACGGAAATGTCGGTGCAGGAGTTGCCGTTGCAGGTGCGTTCAGTCTGGTACGTTTTCGCTCTGTTCCCGGAACAGCACGTGAGATATGTATGCTTTTCCTCGCAATGGGCGCAGGACTTGTCTGCGGTATGGGTTATCTTGCATATGCACTTCTCTTTACGCTCATCATGTCCGCAATTGTCCTTATTCTCACGCTGTGCGATAAAGGAAACACGCAGAAAACACTCGTAATAGTCATTCCCGAGGATCTTTCCTATTCGGGACTCTTCGATGATCTTTTCGATAAATATACAGTAACACACAAGCTGAAGCAGGTCAAAACCACAAACATGGGCAGCCTTTTCAAATTAAGCTATGATGTAACCATAAAAAAAGACAGCGACGAAAAGTGCTTCATTGACGACCTGCGCTGTCGCAACGGTAACCTTGAAATAATGATATCCGAAAGAGAGGACCTCCAAAATGCGCTTTAAAATAACAGTTTCGGCTGTATTACTTTCTATTTTAACACTCGCATCCTGTCAAAGCGAAAACGGCGCAAGCAATGCCACACCCGGAGCTATCACGCTGAGCGAAAGTCTTACGATCACCGATGAGGGCACATATACGCTGACGGGTACGCTCGAGGACGGTCGGATAACCGTTGACGCCGACAAAAACGCAAAAATCGAGATCATCCTCGACGGTGTTGACATAACATCAAAAAAAGGTGCGCCGATCTATATAAAGGAAGCTGATAAGGTAACATTAACGCTCGCCGATGGCAGTACCAACACCTTGACAAACACAGACGGGTACGCAAGCATTGATGATAACAACATCGACGCGGTAATATTCTCCAAAGCCGACCTTGATATAGAAGGCAGCGGTGAACTTCATGTAAACGCGAACGTGGGCAACGGTATCACCTCAAAGGATGACCTGACGCTTGATAACTGCAATATAACCGTTCAGGCAGGCAATCACGCACTTGAAGCAAATGATCTCGTTTCCGTTTCGGGATGTACGCTCGACCTTGTTGCCGCCAAGGATGCGATCCACAGTGAAAACGAGGATGACGAAACTCTAGGCAACATTGAAATCATATCAACAAGCATAAAAGCAACTGCCGTGGGTGATGGAATTGATGCAAGCGGTTATATCATGATCGATAACTGCAGTACAGATATAAACGCCAAAGAAAAAGGCATCGTAGCGGCAGGAAATCTTACACTGACCGAGTGTTCGCTGACAATCACCGCCACTGACGACACACTTCATTCAAACAGCAACGTCCTGATAAACGGCGGAGTATACACCCTTGAAAGCGAGGACGACGGAATCCACGCCGATAAAAACGTCCGCATAAACAGCGGAGACATAACCGTCACAAACGCCTATGAGGGCATCGAGGGACAGACGGTTGACATCGTCGGCAGTAATATTTATCTTAACACAAGCGATGACGGCATCAACGCGGCAGGCGGCAACGACCAGAGCGGCTTCGGCGGCGGACGTGATATGTTTGCAGTTGACGAAAATGCTTATGTCACCATCTCGGGCGGCAAGACCGTCATAAACGCAGACGGCGACGGAATCGATTCAAACGGCAGACTTACCGTAACAGGCGGTGAGCTTTACGTCTGGGGACCCACCTCGGGTGCTAACGGTTCACTCGATTATGCAAGTGAGGCGATCGTTGAAGGCGGAATAGTTGTTGCGCTCGGTTCTGTCGGAATGTCGCAGAACTTTGGAAACAATTCAACACAGTGCTCATTCATGATAAACTTTAACGGCAATGCCGAGGAAGAACTGACGATATCCGATGCGAACGGTAATGTCATAATTTCCTTTACACCCGAAAAGAAATATTCAAGCGTGCTCGTAAGTCATCCCGATTTTGCGCTTAACGAAACCTATACCGTAACATCCGGAGAAAACACACAAACCGTTGAATTTACCTCTAACATTGTCGGCGGCGGCTTCGGAGGCTTCGGAGACTTTGGCGGAGGCGGATTCCGAGGTGGACGAGGCGAACGTCCGAGTGGCGGATGGGAAACAAATGAGGACGGTACAATGCCCGAAATGCCGGAAATGCCCGAAAACGGCGAAATGCCGACACCTCCCGATATGGGTGAATGGCCCGAAATGCCGGAGGGTGGATTCGATTTTGAAGGCAGCTTCCCCGAGGGTATGACACCACCCGATTTTGAAAATATGCCGGGTATGCCGCAAAAGCCCAATGATGAAACAACATCCGAGGAAACTGACAGCACCGTCTGATAAATAACAAAAAGCCGTAACAGGTGCACTTCACAGCATCGTTACGGTTTTTTTCTGTATCTTATCGGGGACATACCCATTTTCTTTTTGAAAAGCCTTGAAAAATAAGTGTAATTCGATATTCCGACAGACTCGGCGATAGTTGTTACGCTGTCACCGCTCTCGCGGAGAAGCACCGCCGCCTTGTTGATGCGCCTTCTGGTTATATATTCGTTGACGGTACAATCAAAGTAACTATGAAAGGCCTTGTAAAGTGAATTTCTTGAAATATAAAGATAATTGCAAAGCTGATTTATCGAAAGCTCGGAAGCAATATTTTTGTCAATATAGTCAAGTGCCCTGACAATAACGTCATCGCAGTCTATCTCAACCGCGTTCTCGAAAATTATATGCGATATCAGATTGATAAGGTTCTCCATCTGTTCATCGGAAAGTGTTCCCATCATCGCGTACTGAGGGTTGGCTTCAATATATTCGGTAACGACACCGTTGTTTGGTCTGACGCGCCCGATGATTATCATTCCGACGACGGTATGATTTTTGATAACGGGAACAGCCGTATCGAGAAGCCCCGCGTGACAGATATGTGAAACTGGACGCTTCTCTTTTGTGCATCGGTCAATGAGATCCATATCGGAGCAGGTACATCTTGCGTGTCCCTCAGGAGTTTGTTGAACCTTCATGCAGATAACATCATTTTCTCTTGTTTTTTTATAAATATAGATATTATGAGTATCAATAAATCCCATACTGAGGCCTGTCAGACCGTAAAGATTGTCTATTATTTCTTTTATTTTTTCAACGTCATATCTTATATTCATCTGACATCGCCTCCCTTCCCGATAATGATACTATAAACTTTCAAAATTGTCAAGATGTTTTTTAATTTTTTCGCACACCGGGAAGAAAAGACAAAAAACAGTGAAGATTTGACTATTGTAATTCGCGGTAAGTTGTGATATAATAAAATTCAGATACAATTTTGAACCTATGGCAAAGGAGAAAATATGAATTTTACAGCTGCCCTATGCATTCTCATAATAACTATAACCACATCAATTCAAAATATATTTAAAAAGCAATATGGCAAGCGAAAGAACAGTAGCAGCGTATACATTTTCAGCGCACTGACTGTTCTTAGTGCTTTGACAGTATTTTTTATAAGAGGACTTGTCACAGGCAAACTGAATTTCACCGTAGAAATTCTTCCCTATGCAATTAGATTCGCAACCGCAGATTGCGCCTCCGCCTTCTTCAATCTGATCGCAATTCAATGCGGCTCGCTTTCATTGACTTCCCTGATCGTTTCATACTCACTGATGATACCAACCCTTTACGGCTTGATATTTAACGGCGATCCGGTTAATATATTCTTTTACATAGGTCTCGCTTTCCTGCTTCTCAGCCTTTTATTTGTCAACAGAACCTCCGGCGGAGACGTTAAAATAACATTTAAGTGGCTTATCTGCGTTATAATTGCATTCGTCGGAAACGGTATCTGCTCAACAGTACAGCCCGAGCAGAGTAATAGATTCGGTAACAAATATGACGATACCTTTATGGTGATCGCACTTGCTATAGTTTTCGTAACGCTCCTCATATTTGCACTTATAAAAGACAGAAAAATCTTTCTCCCGACGGTAAAAACAAATGTGCACTTGATGGTACTCTGCGGTCTTTCAAACGCTGTTGCAAATCTTCTTGTTATGGCGGCGACCGGTCTCGGTGTCAACAAGTCGTTGATGTTCCCGCTCATCAGTGCAGGCGGAATCGTCATCGCATGGGTTGTGTCGGTCTTCCTTTATAAGGAAAAGTTAAGCAAGAAACAGCACCTCGGTCTTGCGCTCGGCGTTATCGCGATCGTATTTCTTAATATCACTCCCACAGCCGACAAATGCTGTGACTGTAAGGACGGTGCCGCTTGTAATGGCAGCGAAACTGCGGTAGTATGCTGTGTCTGCGAGAATGAGGATAAGCCCGATTGCTGTGAAGGTAAGGAAGAAGCGTGCTGCACCTGCGAAAACAGTACAGTCTCCTGCAGCTGCAAGATTGAAGCAGCAACCGATCAGCCCATCGAAGCCGAGGCTCAAGGCGCCGAATAATCCACCTTTAAATACAAAATGATCCCCTTAAAGCAGAGCTTGAAAAGAATTTTTTTCAGGACTGCACGAAGGGGATCATATTAATTTTATAAAGGTCTGTGACTTCGAAAATTATGAGGAAACTGTATTTACATCAGTGTAAATTTATCTCAACATCATCATTTTCGGTCAGATCATCAGCCTTCCATTTTTCATATTCGATAGCCATAGCTCGCTTTATCTCCTTGAGACGTAAGCGACGGAAAAATGGGAAGCATACACTTGAAATACCGCATTTTTTTATTTTAATGCAATCGGGATAATAGAAGCAATCCGCGCATTCCGGAACCTCCGGCACAGTCTCTCTCCAGCTTTCAACAATACCAAAGTCAAAACCCTCGCTGTCAATATGCCCTATATATTCAGGGTCACTGTACTGATCACACAAGCCGATATTACCATCCGGGAATATTGACACGGCATCACCTCTGTCTGCCATGCAGTGACTTTCTCTGATCACCCTTGCAAGCTTTGGTGTATGTAACAAATCACGTTCCATCAGCTTTTCCTCTATTCGCTCTATAGCCGCTTCACGCAGATTCCATTCATCCTCAGAATGAAGCTCCGCCATTGGCTCATTATTTCTGAATAAAGGATAAAGATAGGCTTTTATATTCTTTTTTCCGTTAAAGCGTTCGGAAAGCTCATTGGCAAGTGACATCAGATCATCAGCGTTGTGAAGATCAATATTCAAACGAATAGTGGTTTTCACCGATGCATCCGCAAGAAGCTCTATGTTTCTTAAAACCTTCTGATATGGGCTTCCTTCACTGTCAATATACGCTTTGATCCGATTATAAACCTCTTCTGTACCATCAAGCGTGATCTGAACCGCTTTCAGATTCCAGAGATTCACCGCCTTCTGTACAACCTCATCATCGAATAAATATCCGTTTGTGGTCGCACTCGATGAATACTCGATACCCTCTTCGCGCAGTCCCGTACAGATAATATCCATAACTTCCCGGTTGAAAAGCGGTTCTCCGCCAAACCAATAGAGCCAGACCCGTTTACCGCCGCTGTGTTTCTTTATATACTGAACGATCTTAACGGCTGTTTCACGGCTCATGGTAATCTTTGAAAATTTGTGCTCAAAGCAGTAAAAGCACCGTGCGTTACAGTCTGTGGTCGGAAAAATCGTATATCCCGTGATCGTATCAAGATTTTTTCTGTGAGTACCCAGAAACCATCTTATAAAACTCATATACTCTTTTTCGTTCGCCTCTTCGGGGACGACAAACCAACGGTCTCTTAAATATTCCAGCTCGGTAAAATGAGCATACTCATCGTCGGTAAGGAGTACCAATTCTCTTGTGAGCAAGTTAAACAGCAGAACGCCGTCATCGGTATGCGTTTTTACACAGTACTTGATCATACGGGTACAAGTATCCGTTTTTTTGAATCTTTTCAGAATCTTTAAAACTGTTTCATTAGCATTCAAAATGATCTTCATTTTTCTCTCCTACCTGAATGTATCGCACAGAGTCTGTGTGCAGAAAGCTCTCAGTCGATGCTCTTCATCGTGGGGAAAAGCAGAACGTCTCTTATCGCCGCAGAATCGGTGAACAGCATACACATTCTGTCAATACCAAATCCGATACCGCCTGTGGGAGGCATACCGATCTCGAGTGCATTAAGGAAGTCCTCGTCTGTGTGGTTAGCTTCCTCATCACCCTTTGCAAACTGCTCCTCCTGAGCCTTGAAACGCTCGCGCTGGTCGATCGGGTCGTTAAGCTCGGAATATGCGTTAGCCATTTCCCAACCGTTCATGAAGAACTCGAAACGCTCAACATACTCGGGATTATCGGGCTTCTTCTTGGTAAGCGGCGAAATCTCAACCGGGTGATCCATAAGGAAGGTCGGCTGAATGAGGTGATGCTCAACAAACTCCTCAAAGAAGAGGTTAAGAATGTCACCCTTGGTGTGGCGATCCTCATAGTGAACGCCCTTTTCGTCTGCAACCTTGCGTGCTTCTTCGAGTGTGTGTATCTCACTGAAATCAACGTCTGCATACTTCTTAACAGCGTCAACCATCGTGATACGCTCAAACGGCTTACCGAGGTCCATTTCAACGCCGTTATAGGTGATCTTGGTCGTACCGAGCACTTCTTGTGCCACAAAGCGGTACATATTTTCGGTAAGATCCATCATACCGTGATAATCGGTGTAAGCCTGGTAAAGCTCCATCAGCGTAAATTCGGGGTTGTGACGGGTATCAAGTCCCTCGTTACGGAAAACACGTCCGATCTCGTAAACGCGCTCAAGTCCGCCGACGATAAGACGCTTTAAGTAAAGCTCAAGCGAAATACGAAGCTTGAAATCCTCGTCGAGAGCGTTGAAATGAGTTTCAAAAGGCCTTGCAGCCGCACCACCCGCATTGGAAACGAGCATGGGTGTTTCAACCTCCATAAAGCCCTGCGAATCGAGGTAACGGCGGATCGTGCTTATGATCTTGGAACGCTTTACGAATGTATCACGCGATTCCATGTTTGTGATAAGGTCAATGTAACGCTGACGGTAACGTGTGTCAGTGTTTGTAAGACCGTGATACTTTTCGGGAAGGATCTGTAAGCTCTTTGAAAGGAGAGTCACGCTCTTTGCATGAACCGAGATCTCACCTGTCTTTGTTGTGAAAACAGTACCGACAACACCGATAATATCACCGATATCGAGCTTTTTGAAGCCCTTGTACTCTTCCTCGCCGATATCATCACGTGCAACGTAGCACTGAATGTTACCCTTAAGATCGAGCACGTTGCAGAAGGAAGCCTTACCCATAACGCGCTTGGACATCATACGTCCTGCGATGGTAACGTCCTTACCCTCAAGCTCGGCGTAATTTTCCTTTATCTCGGTGGTGTGGTGTGTAACGTCATATTTTGTTATAACAAAGGGATCGTTTCCCTGCGCCTGAAGCTCAGCTAACTTGTCGCGGCGAACCTGCAGGAGCTGATTTAATTCCTTTTCACTCATGGGAGCAGCTTCTGTGGCCGCCTGAGTGTTTCTTTCGTTTTCTGCCATGATTTTGTCCTTTCGTGGTATATCTGAATGTCTCTGTTATGACTTCTTGCGGATTTCAAGTATCTTCAGCTTGATAACGCCTGACGGTGCTTCAACCTCGGCAATGTCATCAACCTTTTTACCGATGAGTGCCATACCGATGGGCGACTGGTCGGAAATGTTATTCTTCAGCGGATCGACCTCGTTTGTACCAACGATGTTATATTCGATCTCCTCGTCAAACTCCTCATCGTAAACGCGTACCGTCGTACCAACGTTTGCAATACCGGAATTGAGATCCTCCTCGTTAACGAGAACCACATTCTTGAGAAGCTGTTCAAGCTCACTGATACGTGTTTCAACCTTTGCCTGCTCGTTCTTTGCTTCATCGTATTCACTGTTCTCCGAAAGGTCACCGAAGGAACGTGCGATTGCGAGCTGTTCTTTAACCTCAACTCGTCTTACATTTTTTAAATACTCAAGCTCCTCGGTCATTATTTTGAGACCTTCGGGTGTTAATACTAAAGGTTTGTTTGCCATTTTATATATCTCCTTGAAATGTTATTTATATATTTTATTCACCGTCAAAGCTTTTATTCGGCGGCAGAATCAAGTATCTCAATTGCCTTTTGCAGCTGGGCATCCTGTTCAAACGTCAGCTTATAGATGCTGGTCAGCGCAAATTCCTCTGCAATTTCGCAAGGGTAATCCGGCTGTACACCAACGCCCTCGTAATTTTCGGAATACGGCGGATAATAAAGTGCGGTTGAAATACCGAAGCCCGAGCCGTCGGAGAGCGGTATAATATTCTGCATAGTACCCTTTCCGTATGTTGTGGTGCCAACAAGCTTTGCATAGTCATAATCCTGCAGAGCCGAAGCGAAAAGCTCACCTGCGCTCGCAGTATTTTCGTTTATGATAACGCTGCAGTTAAGGTTAACCGAGCTGTCATCAGACGAAATTGTTTCCTTCTCGCCCGATTTATATACGATATGGACAATCGGCCCCTCCGGCAACAGATAATCAAGTATGTCACAAATGGCATCAAGATTACCGCCCGGATTGTTTCTGACGTCGAAAACGAAACGCTCTGCACCGTTCTTCTGCAGCTCCTCACAAGCCGCTTTGAACTGCCCCGGAGTACCAAGATCGAATTCGAGAATCTGAATGATACCGACAGTCGGATCCGATTCGCAAACAGAGCTTATAACCGAAATTTCCTTGATCTTCTCACGCACAACGGAAAATTCAATTGTTTCGCCGTTTCGCTGCACGGTAAAATTGGCATTTGTTCCGACATCGCCGAGCATACGGTCAAGTGCCTCATCGTAACCGATTTCCGAAACATAATCGCCTTCAACGGCAACAATATAGTCACCTGGAAGAATACCGGCTTCAAGTGCAGGCGAATCGGGCATAACATTGATAACCTCGATCGTGTTCATGCTCCACATAACGCGCACTCCGATACCAACGTATTCCGCGCTTGTATCAACCTCATTCTCCGCAAATTCTTCTGCGCTCAGATAGTATGCATATTTATCGCCTGTGCCATAAATATATCCGCGCAAAATATTGTCTGTGATCTCTTTTTCGTCAAGCTCACCGATATAGAACTCATTATAGATCTCTTCAACATCCATAAGCTTCTGATATTTGCCGAGACCTGCGGTAAATTCATCCAAAGCTTCGGAATATTTTTTATTAAGTGACACTGTTGTAATCTGAAATGTTACAAGCACTGCGAGAAGCACGAGCATTATTGCCATGCCGAGAGATATTCTCGGAGCTCTCCCATCGCTTCTATCATTATTTGACATTATATAAAACTCCTGTTTTTCCTGAATTTAGCAAAGCAACCGATCAACCGCCGAAAAATCTCATCGGGTCTGTATGCTTGCTGCTTTCATAAAGCGAGAAATGCAGATGATTTCCCGTCGAGCTTCCGGTCGAACCAACCTGTGCAATAACATCACCCTTTGTAACCTTCTGTCCCTTTGTAACAAGAAGCTTTGAGCAATGAGCATACAGAGTTGCATATCCGCCGCCATGGTCGATCATTATGTAGTTACCGTAGCTCCAGTGGTAGTCTGCGATAGTGATCGTACCCGAGTTGGAAGCATATATACTTGTACCGTACGCAGCAGGGATATCTATACCGTTATGGAACTCCTGCTTTCCCGTAATCGGACTTGTACGCCAACCATACTTCGATGAAACGCGTGTATAACTGAGCGGAACCGGCCACATGAACGTACCGCCAACAAATTTTGAATTCTGCTGACGTTCAAGCTCCGCAAGATATTCCTGAAGCTGCTCCTGAAGCGCTTCCTCTGCCGCAAGCTGTTTTTCGTAAAGTGCGGCGTAATAAGCCTTATTGCTCTGGAGGGTTGAAAGATAATTTGCAGCATTGCGCTTCATCTCTTCAAGCTTGGCTTCGTCCTCTTTTAATTGGGCAAGATACTCCTCCTGCGCCTGTTTTTTTGTTTGGTAATCCGTACG
>JAFTTS010000074.1 GCA_017466685.1 Clostridia bacterium | reverse complement strand
ATCAAAGCCTATCGAAGTTGAACCGGAAGTTCCTGAGATTAATGAAAAAGTTGAAGCTGTATCGGTGCTAAACAAAAACTTATTGCTTGAAAAGTGGCCAGAAGCAGATGAGTTGGATTCTGATGATACAGGAGAAATATATAGAACTAATGGAGAAATATTTCATCTGTTAAAAGAATTGCTCGAGGACAAAAAGGTCATAAAACTACCAGATATTATTTTACCAACTGCAAGCAAGGGAATTACAGTAAAAGATGCTTGGATTGAAGAATTTCAAGCAGTTAGTTACAATTGTGAAGGCAGATCACGAATCCCAAAATCAATAATTATTTCATCAAACAACCAACAAACTGCTTTGTTGGTTCGCTTGGCTTCTAAAAAAGATGAGAATGAAGTAAACAAGTTGAAAGAGAAGAAATTTAACATAGTTGAATTAGATTTGTCTCGGAATAAAGGCTTTACCAAAACACAGATGAGATACGCTTTGGAAATAAGCACCTCGAAAAAACAATGGTTGCAACATGAACTGATTTCGGACGCAAAGGAAAGATTAAAAAAGGTTTGCGAGCCTGTAAATGGAGTAGTAGGCGGAGTCTTGCACTCATATGCCGCATGCCCTATTAAATCCGATACGGTTCAAGATATAGATTGTTGGTATTGCGAATATAATATCGGCGAAAGAAATGTTTCTGATGGTAATATTTGCTTTGGAAAATCTGGAATTCAAACATACAGTGATTTGTTATCCGTGGTTGATGTGAAGAAGGAGGATGAACAAATAACAAGCATTTCTTATGATGTTAGTGGGGAAATTATCACAAAAACATTTGATGCATATGTTAGATTGCCAGGTAAGACAATATTTCAATTGTGGGATGAAAAGACAAGCAATAAACTTGTGGCACACAATATTTATAGCGAATGGTATGTTTTAATTGAAGAAGATCCAAATATTTCTTTTGAAAAAAAGGGACAAGTTTATGGAAAACTTGGTAAAACAGTAGAAATGTTAGATAAAAATCGAGTTCGTTCTATTTTTGATCCCGATTCACCATCTTGGGAAAATGTTAAAATTAAATCAAAAAATATTGGAATAAAATAAAAGCAAAAATGTGACTTGTTTGATAATTCTTGCCCATGCCGCTAGACTTTCTCTCAAACTTGTGATATCCTTGTGCTACCAACAAAAAAGGAGGCAGCACAAATGGCAAAATACACGATCGAAGAGCTCTACTACGGAGATAAATACTCAATCCTATCCGCCGTCGGAGCAAAGGCAATTCTGTCCGGTGTAGATCCGCACACGGCGGACGGACAAACGTGGCTCGAGATGGAACTGATCCGTCAAACTCTAATCACGGTCGAAAAAATGAAACAAAATGGTGACTGTATAGCCGAGGGCGAACTCGGAGATGCGGTCACCGTTTCTCTATGCGAGGAGGGGGGACATGAACATACTTGAAGACCTGTGGTTCGGTAACATCTCGCCGTGGGAGCGACCGTTCAAGAAAGACGGCGCATACTCAGAGCTGCTCACACTTGTGATACAGCATCAGGATGATCTTAAATCACGGTTAAACGACGAAGAAAAGGCAATCTTCGAAAAATACGCCGACTGCACGACCGAGATGCACGATATGACCGAGCGCGAGGCGTTCGTGAAAGGCTTCACCATCGGAGCAAGAATCATCATCGAGGTGCTGACTAACAAGTACGATGAATAACAAACAAAAGTGGTCATGTATCAAATCATAATCATGACCGCTTTTGTTTGTTAAATGGTCTACAACCGATTCACAAGATATAGGCTATTTTCTTATTTGTAGATGGTTTTATTGTTCTTACGATATGAAATGGAAGAAACAGTATGCAGTGCTATACTCTATTTTGTTACACAATTGTTATTTTGCTATAAAGTGTAGAAATTTGTTTATTTTTATTTGTTGTTTAAAATAGTTGACAAATTGTTCAATGTGTGCTATAATGTATATAACATCTCCCCCAGGCCTCTGTTGGCACTTTTATAGTGCTACATGCACACTTGGGGGCGTTCTGTTTTTAGGAGAGAATTATATGTCAAATAAAGGATTTAAAACAATAGCAGAACAAATCTCTATTCTAAAATCGCGTGGTTTGATCATTGAAGATGAAGATAAAGCCGCGGAATTTTTGCGTCGCAACAATTATTATCGCATCAGTGGTTATTCGTTGACTTTACGCTCACATGACGTTTTTTCGCCCAAAGCAACATTCCAAAATATTATGGATATATATGAGTTCGATCATGAATTGCGGCATGTTTTGCTGAAATATATTGAAATCATTGAGATTTCGGTAAAGTCTATATATTCTCATGAGTTTACAAAATTATATGGCGCGACCGGATACCTTGATGCTACGAATTTTACAAATGAAAGTATTTATTCGGATATTATGCAGAAGGCTGAAGCACAAAAAGTAGCGAGACTCCCTCACGAAGCATATTTGAAACATTTCATCAATGAGCTACACGAGGACATTCCTTTGTGGGCCTACGTGGATTTGCTTACTATTTCCAATATTTCTTTTTTGTACAAGATTTCACCGTTAGACGTAAAAAATACAACTGCAAATGCGTTAGGGCTAAATAAAAAAGGTACTGTGCTGCTCGAAAAATTCATGCACCAGTTGACTATTATTCGAAATCTTTGTGCTCATGGAAGTCGCTTGTATAATCGGTTGTTTGAACAACGTCCGACCCTCAACAAATCAGAGCTTGCACTTTTAAGAACATATTCGAACGGTACAGTTGATAATGCACACCTATACGGCTTTATTCTGATTATGCGTAGGTTGTTGAAACCGGATGAATTTTCGGAAATGATCGATGAAATAGTGTTGCTCACGGAAAAATATCCTTTTGTCCATTTAAAATATTATGGTTTTAGGGAAGACTGGCAAAAAGCACTGAAATAATTCAAACAAAAATTCATATACTACGTATGACTACTCCCACAGGCTTCATATGGAGCACACTTGTGGGCGGTCTGTTAGCCGGAGCAGAAATGCTCCGGCTTTTCTATATGTAATCTGCCTACGATACTTGTGAGCCTATGTTACAGGTGGTTTCAAATGAAGTACAGCGTTATTTCACCTCCCAAAATCTGCACCGCATAAACAAAGAAAACTTCTGAAACAAATTGTATCAAACCTCTTGACAATTACTTGATCTTATGTTAGAATAATATTGAAACAGATTGTTTCTAATATGGAGGCATTATGAAAAACATCCGCAGCGAAGCTAAATCTACTATCGTTGACTACATTAACGAATACTATGGAGACTACAATGCCATACCTTCCGTACGCGATATCGCAGCAGGTACGGGGATCTCCGTTTCTACCGTTCACCGTTGCCTTCGCGATATGAAAGAAAATGGCGAACTTGAATACAACGGTAGACGTTCTGTCAGCACTCTCCGCATAAATATGGAACAGATACATCATCCTGTGGCTGTGCTTGGTTACGTTGCCTGCGGTGAAGGTCAGGAAGAAACCGAAGAAGTAATCGAATACATCCGTATGCCGGAATCGCTTATCGGCAAGGGTGAATTCTTTGCTCTTATCGCTAAAGGCGAATCCATGATAGACGCAGGAATAGCCCCCGGAGATTATGTAATTATCCGCAAACAGAATACCGCAGATATCGGTGACATCGTCGTTGCGCTGGACCAGGGTGTGAACAATCTGAAGGCACTTGGATTCAGTAAAAAACGAGGCAGGTATTTTCTCCGTTCATGCAATGAAGACAGAGAACAATATAGAGATATCTATCCGGAAGACCTGCGTATCCAAGGCGTAGCGGTTTGTGTGTCGAAGAAGCTGCGCAAGGTTGATGTTGATATATAAATGCCTGTAGCAAGGCAACAGGAGGTTATGGCTATGAGCAAGGGGTCTCAAATCAAAGAAATCGTAAATGATGCTGATCACCAGTACGATTTTGACTACGATGGATATTTAGTAGATATGATGTTTGACAGTGTACCTATTGAAAAATTTATTAGGTTGTGGGATGTTGAAAAGGATATCAAAAAATGGCAACAGCTTTTACATATGACTTGTTGCGAAGATAGTTATGAAAGTGTTGGTGGAGATGAAGGATATCTTTACAATCCTCCGATTAACCATGAACGTATAAAGTACCTAGAAGAATTGATTGCTTTTTTAGAATCCAAAGGACTCGTGGAAGAATAATGTGTTATTGATTAAGAAGGAGATACTATTGAAAGATAACTATAAAATACCCGTCGGATTCTGTCCGAAGTGTGAAGCACGCATTGCGTACTCCGATGACGGTACCGATAAAAACAATGTGCAGGTTGTATGCGTTGATGAAAACTACAAAGGCGTAAGTATTATGTGCCATCGGTGCAAATCAATGCTGAGGGTGATTGAAAAGTCTTCGCCTGTCACTTTACAATTCCCGGCTCTTGCTAGAATACAAGCATAAAAATTTCATTCACAAGTGAGCCATCCTCCCATCGGTGAATATGGGTACACACGGGTGAGTATCAGAATGAAGCGCGGAGTAATGCTCCGCCTCGTTTTGGTGCTCACTTTTTCTTTCTCAAAAATCAATTTATAAAAAAGGAGAACCAACATGAAAAAATGTATCTACAAAAACTACGAAGACCTTCCGCTGATGATGAACGCCGAGTCAGTTGCTAATGCACTTGGTATCTCACGGGCATCTGCATACGAGCTATTGAAAAAAGAAGGATTCCCTGCACTGCGAATCGAGGGACGTGTTGTTGTACCGCGAGACAAATTCATCGAATGGGTAGAACAGAACACGGGAAAGTGAGGAATAAACTTGAAACGCATAGACAGTCAGTATCATTTTACGCTTGAGGACATCAAAAAAGTGATGCGCGAAAGTTACTTTGATCCGAGTAGATTTCGGGTGCAGATCAATCGCGGGATGGAAATTTGCGAGAAGTACGCTTTGCAGGAATTGTGGTTTATACGTGAAATAAAGTACGGGGAGTTTGTTTGGTCACAAGCAAGCGTGCGCGAGTTTCTGATGAATGAAATGACCGTATCTGATTTGGACTCGGCAGAACATCATGTAAAAACTCAATCGGGATGTGGACGGCATCGGATCGTTGCGAAAGTTCTGTTTTTCTTTCTCGTGTTTGGTGAAGATCTTTGGGATCGTCATTACAGAGAAGAAATAACGGGGGATGATATTGTGAAAGAGATATACGATTTTATCGAGAAATCTGAGTTCAAATTTGGTGAAGGATCCTTCGGAACAGAGGTACTTGAATATGGACACGAACAGAATTGATTCAACCGAAAACACAACAAAATTCTTCGACCGATTCTTTGCATACGACCTGCTCAACCGTTATCCGAATCACAAGCTTGCGACCGAGGCTGATTACTCTCTCCGCCTCTTATGGGAAGCGCAGAGAGTCTATATTCAAAATTGGCAATTCAGTCGTGAGCGCGTTCGCAAAATTTTATATGATGAACTGACGATCGAAATACTACTTAACGCAATCTGTGGTTACAGAATCTACTGCACAGCGCCGTGGGACTTATCCATTATCATTTTCGCAATGCTCACAATCTGCAAATACGATCAGGATCTGCTCGAGCCGACGAAGATGAATGAACTGCGTAGTCAGAGCATGATCTGCTTTGCCGGAAGCGGCTTCGCCGATTATGCAAACGCGAAAAACAAAGCGGATTTCTTTTCGTATGCAAAAGGAAATTTCTTTCCTCTGCCGAAACGTATATTCAATCTCGGCTTATCGTCGGGCGAAATTCTTGTGTATGCCTATCTGCTCTTCCGCGAGGACAGAACAACATTCAAGTGTCATCCGAGCTACGCGACCATCGGTAAAGCCGTCGGTATGAGCAAAAACACCGTGAAAAAATATGTGGACGGACTTGAAGAAAAGCGGCTGATCGAAACGCGCTACACAACCGTGCAAACGAAAGACGGTCGTGTGCACAACGGAACATTGGAGTACACAATTCTGCCGTTGAACATTGCGGAGGAATACTACGATGCGAAGCAAATGAAGCGGTTGGTTCAGGAGCAGGCGAAGGCAAACTTTTTCAAAAAGCTTGCCATATTCGATAAGAAACGGGAGAGCTCAAAAGGTTAAAAACTGCGCCGCATAATCAAAGAAAATCGGTTTGGAGAGATAGCTTGGCACGGCGTTGGTCTGATTATTACAAGCAGGATAAAAAGGCGGCTCATCTGCCGCCTGTCGACACCGTCCGGCAACGCCGGTCGGATATTTCACGCCGTTTTCACGGCTTTTTGAGGAGATTTCTAAAACTTTGGATTTTCATACCGTGGCTCACGGAAAAGCTGAACTGCCGATGTGCGTCTCATAAGGCTAAAAAGTCGGCAATTTGAACGTTTTTCGTGGCTCATAGCAAAAAACACACGTGAAAGGAGAACAAACATGAGCGAAAAAATGGGAACGAAGAATATCCGCATGACGGATGAAATGATGTCTGCCTGTGAGAAGTACGCGGCTGAATATAACGCAGGAAATGCAAACGCCTTCGTCCGCGATGCGATCGAATTCTATATCGAATGGCTGAACCGTGAAAGGACCGAGAAGTTTCTTACCCCTGCGCTGGAGTCAGTCATCACGGCAAAGCTTCGCGACAGCGAGAACCGCATCTCGCGTATGCTCTTCAAGCTTGCGGTCGGACAGAATTTTCTTGCCCATATGTATGCAAGTACCATTAACTGTGATGAAAATTATATTGATACTCTTTACGAGAATGCGCAGGATGAAGTGCGCGAGACCAACGGAAGTGTCAGCGTCACGGATGCGTTCAAGAACAGGTAACCTCGATGGCAAAGCTTATATTCAAAGCGCCGTACTACTCTCCCGTGTCGAGAACACCCGAAGGTAAAACGCGCGGCAGCTACGCAAGCTACATCGCAACACGCGACGGCGTGGAAATTGTATCGCGAAGCGGCATGGCGGAGTACATAGATGCGCGGAAAGGTTCGCACGGACTCTTCTCGGATGAAGGTGTTGCCATCGACATGGCGAAGGTCTGCGATGAGGTGGACTCGGTTGCCGGCAATGTGTGGGGACTTATATTTTCTCTGAAGCGCGAGGATGCGGAGCGGCTCGGTTACAATACTGCCGAACAGTGGATGCAGCTACTCCGCTCACGTCGAAATGATATTGCAAAGGAGATGCATATCGCGCCGGGAAATCTTCGTTGGTACGCGGCATATCATAATCACGTTGACCATCCCCATGTGCATATGCTCGTGTGGTCGGACCGCGCAAAGGAAGCCTACCTTGACAGAAATGGCATCCACAACATCAAGCAAACGATCGCCGGTGATATCTTTCGTCAGGAAATGTACTGCGTCTATCAGCGTCAGACCGAGCACCGCGATGTGATTCGCCGCGACTTCCGTGAACGGATGCGCGAAGTCGTATCGCAAATCAATGGCTCGTCATTTGATAATCCTGTGCTGGAGCAGAAGCTGATTTTACTTTCAGAGAAGCTGAAAAAAGTCAAGGGCAAGAAGATGTACGGCTATCTTGATCGGCACACAAAGAAGATGGTCGATGAAATTGTTCGATACATTGCAAGCGATGATAGGATCAAGGAGCTGTACGAGCTGTGGTATCAGTGCCGGTGCGAGACCTTCAGAACCTACACCGACGTGATGCCGGAAAAGGAACCCATCGAAAACTGCGCCGAGTTCAAGCCGCTCCGTAATACAGTGGTGACATTTGCGAGTGACATCACCGCTCCGCCGGAGATGAAAGAGAAAGGATATCACTACGGTTATGTGCCGCGTGAGTTTAATCAAGCGGAGATAGCCGAGGCGAAGGCGCTGATTGCGGAAAGCCGCTACGACGATGCGTGGAAGCTTCTTGTTTCCGATTACTCAAATGGAAACAGTTATGCATATGCCTACCTCGGCGACTGTCTTTGCGTGGGACGTTACTGGGAAAAGGACAGCGACACAGGAATGTG
Organism: Clostridia bacterium; assembly: GCA_017466685.1. GTDB lineage: Bacteria > Bacillota > Clostridia > Oscillospirales > CAG-272 > Flemingiibacterium. Next base: position 23,717 of record JAFTTS010000074.1, on the reverse strand, counting down.
GTTCCTCACATCCGCAGCCGACAAAGGAAATTCCTATGCCATGTACCGTCTCGGACTTGAAAATCTCAAAGACGATAAAGACGAAGCGGAGTATTGGTTCAAAAAGGCGGCGGAGTACGGTGTTGTGAATGCGATGTATTCGCTCTACCGATTATACAAAGACGGTGATGTGAAGCCGAACAGCTCCGCAGATAAGTTGCATTATCTCCGTAAGTCGGCAGAGGCCGGCTTCAAAGCGGCGGAATATGAGTACAGCAAGTATCTGAAGGAGATGAATCCAGAGCTTTCCCTTGAATATCTGAAACATAGTGCCATGCAAGGATTCGCGGATGCCATGTACGCCTACGGAAAGATGCTTGTTGAGAGCGGAGATGACGAGGGCGGACTTGCATATCTTGAAAAAGCGGCGGAGAGAAACACATGGATACGCTCACAGCTGGCGCTGTTGTATCTCTATAAATACGACAACTTTGAAAAATTCAAGGAGCATATTGAAAGCGCAGCAAGCAACGGCAATGCGTTTGCCGACTCGGTGATCAAGCATTACAATGCCGACAGAAACATGAAGATCATCACGGGCATGGCAAATCTGTTTTACTATGCAGGCAGTATTTTTGAAGACAGCGTTGCGAAGGATGATCCTGTACAGACTTGGGACGGTGTTGATTCCAAGTTAAGGCGCGAGATTGAGCAGAAGAAGCGCGGAATGAGTATGCACTACTAAATATGTCTGGAGTGATAAATTTTATTGATCGCCCGATTTTCACTGGATATATTCTTCATTCTGTGGTATTGTGTTGTACGAAAGGAGCGTGATTTTATGGCAAAACGCAGAGCAAACGGTGACGGCACACTGCGAAAGCGCGATGACGGACGCTGGGAAGGCAGAATTGTCATCGGCACGAAGAAGAACGGACAGACGCTGTATAAAGGCTTCACCAATAAGTCCCAAAAAGAAGTTCTCTCGCAGATGAATCTGTTCAAAGAAAAGCTCAAAGGCGCGACGCTGTGCGAGGACTACCGCATGACGCTGGGCGAATGGCTGCCCAAGTGGCTTGACGAGCACATGGCGTTCAGCATCCGCGAGAGCACAAAGCAGGGCTACAGCCGCTATATCGAATACATAAAGCCCTACCTCGGACACAAGCAGGTCTCCGCCATCACCACGGCTGACGTGCAGAAAATGTACAACAAGCTGAAGGAAAGCGGTCGAAAACGCTGTCATCCCACAATGGGTCATCAGCTCTCTGACAGCATGGTTCGAAGCATCCACATGATGCTGCACGAAGCAATGGCGTACGCCATGCGCGAGCACATGATCCTCAAAAATCCCACGGAAGGTACAACGATCCCGAGAGCCGCGGAAAAGGAGATGCAGATCTTGAACGAAACGCAGATCCGTACCTTCATGGAAGCGATCCGGCAGGACGAAATATGGTACGATTTCTTCTACCTCGAGCTGATGACGGGACTCCGACGCGGTGAGATCTGTGCGCTGAAATGGAGCGACTTCGATGAAGCAGAAGGAAAGCTTGCCATATGCCGGACGCTACATGAGGATGGCACTACCGGCGATACGAAAACCTACAGCGGTATGCGAAGTATCAAGCTTCCCGAGAGTGCCGCTGATATGCTTCGGGAACGAAAGAAAACGGCGGTGTCCGAATGGATATTCCCCAATCCTCTGAAGCCGGAGAAAGCTGTCTCCGGGCAAGCGGCATACAATAGGCTGAAAAAGATTCTCAAAGACTGCAATCTCCCCGACATCCGCTTCCACGACCTGCGCCACACTTTCGCAACACAAGCGGTCGCCGGTGGTGTCGATCCGAAAAGCCTGTCGCACTTGCTGGGGCACACCAAGGCAAGCTTCTCCCTCGACCGTTACACGCATGTCACAAACGAGATGCAGGCAGGCGCGGCGGCGGTGATGGGCAACTTCCTCGATAAGATCATCGGCAATGAGGTGGACGGATGGGCAGAAGAAAAAACGGCACGGGAGGCGTAAGCCATCGCAAGGACGGACGGTGGGAGGCACGCGTCGTTATTGGTTACGATGAGAAGGGGCTTCCGAAGACGAAAAACGTGCTTGCCCACACAAAAGGCGAATGTCTTAAAAAGCTGAAAGCGCTGAAGGAAAGTCTTGAAATTGAAGAAAAGCCGAAGTACGGCAAGAACATGACCTTCGGTGAGTGGATAGACTTCTGGTTCCGCGAATTCTGCTCACCGCGGCTGAAGGACTCCACGAAGCAGACCTACGGATACCGAATTTATCAGCAGATCGTGCCAAATATCGGTCACATTCCGCTGAACGAGCTGAAAACAAGTGACCTGCAGGCGTTCTACGCGCATCTGAATACTGACGGACGGCTGATCCGACGTGATTTGAACGGCAACGGAGTGTCTGACTCGCACGTTCGAGGCATTCACGCGCATTGCAATGCGTCGCTGAAAAAAGCGGTGGAAGAAGGACTCATTATCAAAAATCCTGCGGGAGATTGTAAACTGCCGCCGAAGCGGTACGCGGAGATGAAGGTGCTGACACATGAGGAGATGCATCGCATGCTGGTTCAAGCGAAGGCGGAAGGAATGTTCGAGCTGTTCTTCCTCGATCTTTCAACGGGACTGCGGCGTGGTGAGCTTTTCGGACTGCAGTGGGATGATGTGGACTTCGACAAAAAGGAACTGCATATCAAGCGGCAGGTGACTCGAATAGAAGGAAAGCTTACGATCTCCACGCCAAAGACGAAGCGCTCGGCACGTCCGGTTCCTCTGTCGGAGCTTGCGGTGTATGTACTGTCGGAATACAAAAAGAACGCCACCAGCAAATGGCTCTTCCCGTCGCCTGTGAATCCCGATAATCCGCGTGATCCTGCCGCATGCAGAAAGCGGCTGTCGAAGATACTCGAACGTGCCGGATGCAAGCACGTCCGCTTCCACGATCTGCGCCACACCTTTGCGACGATGGCTCTGGAGAACGGCATCGACATCAAGACTCTCGCTGAAATTCTCGGGCATAATACGGTCGCCACCACGATCAACACATACACGCACAGTACGGCGGAGATGCAGGCTTCTGCAGCGAAGTGTATCGACCGTGTAATCGGTGGTGTGGAAGATGTTGCCGAGGCGGATATTGATGTGGCTGACGAGGTTCCAAGCGAACCTGCGCCTGTGTTCGAGCCAAACACGGGCAAGTATCGCAAGCGCGGCACGGGCTACGTAAAGCAGCTTTCCGAGAATTGCTGGCAAGGTCGGTACTCGCCGACGGTGAATGGGGAGCGCATGCCGCGAAACGTATACGCGGAAACGGAGGCGGAATGTGAGGCGAAGCTGGCGGAGATGATACGGGAGGTTAAAAAGGAGCTTGGGAGGGCGTAGGGTAAGAAATTAATAAGCATAAGCCAAAGAAAATGCATAATGTGAAAAAAGTGCACCGTTTTTTAGCATTATCGGCAGAATTTCGTTTCGAAAGTTTACAAAATAATATAGAAATATTGCCGATAGTATGATATAATATACTTATGGATATTGATAGAGGTGATTCTGTTGAACTATATTTCATCTGCCGAAGCGGCAAAAAAATGGGGCATATCAGAGCGAAGTGTGCGGAACTACTGTGCGGAAGGGCGGGTTAACGGTGCTGTGCTCGTCGGCAAAACATGGACAATTGCCGAAGGCGCCGAAAAGCCGGAACGAAAAAAGAAATATTCTGCTGCACCGAAGACTTTGCTCAAGGCGCTGAAGGCTGAAAAGAGCGCCAAGCTTTCCGGCGGAATCTATCATAAGATACAGATTGAGCTGACCTATAATTCTAATCACATCGAAGGTGGCGGACTGACGCACGATCAAACGCGATATATTTACGAAACCAATATGATCAGCATGACAACAGGTGCAGTAAACATTGATGATATCGTTGAAACGGTAAATCACTTCCGGTGTATTGACCTTATCATTGACCGTGCAAATGCGAACATCACAGAAGCACTTATCAAACAGCTTCATTTCATCCTAAAAAGCGGAACGTCCGACAACCGACTTGATTGGTTTGCGGTAGGCGATTACAAAAAGATTCCGAACGAGATAGGTGGTAAGGATACCACTTCACCAGAAGAGGGTGCGGATGAAATGAAGAAATTGCTTGCCGATTATAACAGCACGGATGAAAAAACGCTGTCCGATATTCTTGATTTTCATTACAGATTCGAGTGTATCCATCCGTTCCAGGACGGAAACGGCAGAGCCGGTAGACTGCTTCTGTTTAAGGAATGTCTGAAATATAATATTGTGCCATTTGTTATTGATGAAAATAACAAGATGTTCTACTACCACGGGCTGACAGAATGGCCATTAACGAAAGATTGGCTGATAGACACTTGTCTATCAGCACAAGATGTATTCAAAAAGTGGCTCGACTATTTCAAAATTCCGTACGAGAAATAATGAAAAACATTAAATAGTCCTTGGAACTCGCAAATCTGAGTAATTGGATAAACAATATATAAAATTGAAGTTTAGTGTACAGTAATCAAATTCTGTATAGACGACCACAGGTGTTACTAAATTTCGCGGTATTATACACAAAGTACGCAGATATGTTAAAACTGAATACATCAATGCTGTGTGTGATTTGGGGGTAGGGTTATAATGGATAATTTTTGTATGGGAGAATAATGAAAATATGAAGCAACCACGATATGCCAAATTGCTGATTAGGGATAATGCTTGTTATCCTATAGTAAATATACATTTTGAAACTAACCAAGTCACATTGCAAGAAAATGAAAAAGTGTTTAATACTGTTTGCATTAAAAGTGTAGAGTTTGATTATTCTGACTTTTCAATGGAGGAAAAGGTAGAATTTTGTAAAAAATTATTATAAGCACTATACAAACAACTCTTTTTATGGTATAATTATAATAACATATTACTTAAAGAGGGTTGAAAAATGGGGCACAAAATATTTGTATCGTATAAGTATGCTGATTCAGATGTTAAGCAAATAACCGGCAGTTGGTATCCAAAAGATACTGTTCGTACATACGTAGACAAGTTGGAAGAATATATTTCCGATGTATCCGAGCACATCTATAAAGGAGAAACAGATGGTGAGGATTTGTCTGCTCTATCAGATGATACTATTTGGGGAAAATTGAAAGATCGTATATATGATAGTACACTAACTATTGTGATGATTTCAAAAGGAATGCGCTCAACGTATTTGCCTGATCGCGAGCAATGGATTCCATGGGAAATTTCATATTCTTTAAAAGAGGTGTCGAGAAAAAATATTCGTGGAACTGCGGTAACAAGTTCGAGCAATGCTTTACTTGCAATAATTCTTCCTGATGCCAACGGCTCATATGAATACTTCACATACATGAAAACATGTTGTGCAAATCCTTGTCGTTACTTTAATACAAGTTTCTTATTTGATATTATGAGAAATAATATGTTTAATATCAAGCAACCTGACAAAAAGGATTGCAATGACGGCTCTACGGTATATTACGGAGACAGTAGTTACATGTCCACTGTAAAATGGGAGGATTTTATAAAATCTCCTGAATCCTATATTAATAAAGCGTATGATATTCAAAGCAAGATCGAGAAATACAATGTATATAAGGAGTTGGATTAAATTTATAGGAGTATAAACAGATGAGGAAATATGTTTTTAATGAGGGAAGTTTTTCCTCATATAAGGTATCGTCATTAACTGAATCGCGAGAACCAATTTTGCGACATGATGCATTTTCTGGAGATTCGAGAATAACTGTATTTATATCTCATAAGCATAGCGATTTAGAAGAATTAAAAGGAATAATTGGTTTTTTGGAAAAAAACTATAATGTAAAGTGTTATATTGATAGCAGAGATCCAAGCATGCCCAAAATAACTTCAGGTGAAACCGCAAGTAAAATTAAAGAAAGAATTAGAAATTGCAAAAAATTTATTTTGTTGGCTACAGAAGATGCCATTGAATCTAAATGGTGCAATTGGGAACTGGGGTTTGGCGATGCCAATAAGTTTAAGGATCACATTGCATTGTTTCCGATAAAAAAAGCAGATACTTCGGAAAATGCTTATAAGGGAAATGAATATATGCAGATATATCCGTATATTGCTTATTTTGGACAGGACGAAAAATATAGCGATGGAAAAATTATCGCTCCGGGATATTACGTTAGAGAAATTAAGCCAGATAGAAGTGGCGGAATTATAGTTCCATTGGAGAGATGGCTTAAAAGTTAGAGGAGGTTATTTATGGAAAACAAACATAAGCATTTGGACTATATTCAAGGTGTAATTAACAGAATGGCAAGTAACTCGTTTGCTTTGAAAGGATGGGCGGTTACATTAATTGCAGGTATTTTCGTTTTGGCGGGAAAAGATACTGACAAAATGTATTTCCTTGTAGCATACATTCCGATACTCGTTTTCTGGGGATTGGATTCGTTTTATTTGTTGCAAGAAAGACTATATCGCTCACTATATAACAAGGTTAGAAAGATGGAAGAAAATGAAATTGATTTCAGCATGAACGCTTATTTGGATGAATTCAAAACAAATAAGAATACATGGTGGGATTGTATGCTATCTAAAACAGAGCTGTGGTTTTATCTACCGTTAGGCTTGGTATCAACGGGTATCATTATTCTGACCGCGTTATTGTGATCTCAATAGCATAATATACTTAAGTCGTCACTCGTACTTCAAAATCTGCACCGCATAATCAAAGAAAAAGGCGTTGGAGCAGCACCGTTCCAACGCCAAACTTATTTATGTGGTCACCATCTATGGTCAAACATGTGGTCAAAACCGCTTTTACACCGATTTTCTCACCAAAAATCTCGCAAACTTCCGAGCCGCTTCAGCCAACCCCAAAATCCCAAAAAGTCTCGTATATAAAGCAAAAAACGGAGCAGTCCAGACACTGGACACATCTCCGTTTTTGTTGGTCTGAGTGACAAGACTTGAACTTGCGGCCTCTACCACCCCAAGGTAGCGCGCTACCAACTGCGCCACACCCAGATATCCAACGCATAATATTATATCATAACGTATCCGGTTTGTCAAGGGGTTTTAAAAAGTTTTTTTTGCAAAACAGTGATTTTTTGTCTGATTCTAATTACATACAAATCTATAAAAAGCACGCAATATGTTCATACGTCCAAAAATAAATTTTACAGCAGCTCAATATCGTAAACAGCGCGCTCTCCGCCGGTGAACGGTGCACGTACCCTTGCCGCCGAAACGGGTGCAGAACCGATTGATTTTACTGAAAGTCTGAGGGGGACGGCCACTCGCTTTAAGTGCATACCGATAAGCGTGCCGCCAATGTCAAGTCCCGCATCTGCCTTTATTTCTGAAACTGCCACAGGTTTTTTTAATTTTCTCCAGGTCATCGTGGCAAATGAACCTCCAGCTTTGGGCATAGGCAGTACGTTCAGAATTTCGTACCCTTTTTCCTTTGCCACTTCCCTTTCAACTATTAACGCACGGTTAAGATGTTCACAGCACTGTGCCGCTATACTGATTTCTCGAGGCTCGAACACATCCATAAGGCCTGCAAGCACCGCCTCTGCGGCTTCCGGAGACGATGATGAGCCAATACGCTCACCTGTAATTTCACTTGATGAACAGCCTACCACAACGAGGTCGCCACGCTCAAGTCGAGCCACTTCGCACAGTTCTTCTGCCGCTTTTGCGGTTTCGGCACGGATAACTGACGCTTCTGAGTCGCTTAACATATCACTCTCGTGTAAAGGAATATCAAAAGCACTCGCAAATTCTTCCATGGATTTAACGGTATATGATGCGGAAGATGCATCGTCCTCAACAGAATGTGTCATGAAAAGGCATCCCGTACAACCGGCATTCACACCCGCCAATACGTCGATTCCACGGTCGCCAATCATAAGTGCAGATTCTTTATCAATACCGTATATGCGGCAGATATGTTCCACTGCATCCGGGGCAGGCTTGGATGGAAAATGCATAGTACCGTCAACGCCGCCCGTAAAATACTTATCAAGTCCCCACAGTCGAAGATATGTCCACGCAAGACGGTCGCGGTGTGTATAGAGAAAATTTCTGCCGCCGGACTCGCAAATGGCACGAAGCACCGCCGCAGCACCTCTGATTGGAGATACAGCAGGCATCAGTGAAAAGCTGCTCTCAAGTGTCAATACTTCTGCATACTGTTCCTGTGTAAGGTTATATTTTTCACGGCAGTTTCTGAAATTCACATACAGCGTTTTCAGTAATTCCTCGTGTTCGTACTTTATTCCGTGTTTGTCCATGACCGTTTCAAACGCCGCCGCGATGTGTGGATACGTGTCAAACAGCGTTGCGTCAAAATCCCAGATATATGATGTGAATTTCAACTTTATTTCTCCTTTGTGCTACTGTATTTATATATCTTAAATTATATCACACAAAGACGATTCTGTCAATAAAAAAGTACGTATCACAGCTTAGACTTTACTTTTCAAGTCCTCCCCAAGCCTTGCAAGTATCTTCTTCTCAAGCCGTGAAATGTATGACTGCGATATCCCCATCATATCCGCAACCTCCTTTTGTGTCAACTCCCGTCCGCCGTTAAGACCGTACCGTAAATTGATTATTACCTGTTCACGTTCGTCAAGCTGCTCAATCGCATCCCTGATCGTTTTCTTCTCCTCTATCGCTTCGATCCCTCTCGATACGTCGTCCTCATCGCTTCCGAGTACGTCCGACAATAACAGCTCGTTTCCGTCCCAGTCAACACTGAGCGGCTCGTCTATCGAAATATCGTGCCGTCCCGAGCATTTGCGTATGTACATGAGTATCTCGTTTTCGATACACCTCGAGGCGTATGTCGCAAGCTTGATATTCTTGTCCGCCTTGAACGTGTTGACCGCTTTGATGAGTCCTATTGTCCCAATCGAAATAAGATCCTCAAGTCCTGCGCCCGTGTTCTCAAACTTCTTCGCAATGTAAACAACCAACCGAAGATTGTGCTCGATAAGCAGATGCCGCGAGTATGTACAAATTTCCACATCATGCGAATCAAGACCGTCTATCGCGGCGTTTTCCTCCTCGGGCGTCAATGGCGGCGGAAGTGTGGCGGCTCCGTTGATGTAATATATTCCCTTCCCGCTTGGTTTTTTGGAACGGTGTGCCGATATAACACGTCCAAAACACCGAGCGATTTTTTTATAAACACCGTCAATCAAATCTGAAATTTTAATACTGCTCTCCCCTTTCTAAGATTCAAGTAATATCTGCGGTACGATCCCGCTGCAGCCGTCATAATCCGACGTATAAGTGTCAATTGCCACTGCCGCATCTGTTTCACGCCCATCAAGTGTAAGTCGCTCGGGCATGAAACAAACAAGCATACCGCCGCCTGTAACACTCCCTGTCGGAACAAGCCGCAATTTATGCGAAAAATCAGGCGGCAACGCTGCCATAAGACCTGGCGATTTCGCTGTTTTGATCACATCACGCGGCAGTACATCCGAAAGCTTTTCAGCCGATATTATTATCACAGGTTTACCGCCGAACGGTTCACGAAGTAAATTTCCACTGTCACATAACGCATCGAGCACGGTCTCTTTTCCGAACGCCGTCATCACGATCGAAACCTTGCGGCGTGCGGCTGTTTTTGCCCGAAATCTTCCATACAATAAACTGACTGCACCGCTTATCACCGCGGCAAAGCAAAACATGATCGGCGACACATCGGGCGACGTACTGACCGCGGAAACCTCAAGCGTGTCTGCAATTCTTCCTATAAAATTATACAGTGCCGTCATGATACCGCCAAGTCCCACATTCACAGAGGCATATGACAGTGCCGCACGAAGCGATGCCAAGCCGTGCACATTGTAAGCCGTCATCACCATAACAATGGCACAAAGTCCGCTTAAAAGGATCAGAACGACTTGAAGAATAGGCACTGTGACAAGTGCATCAAGTAAAACAACCATAAGCGCCCAAAGTGCGCCTATAACCGCCGCCGTGACAAGTCTCAATGGTTTTAAATTAATATGTAACAGCTTGGCGCATATGTACAGCGTCAAAAAATCCATCGAAAAATTGACGACAAGCAGTGAATCGGCATAAACTACAGCCGTCTTACACACCCCTTTCCTGTTTTGATGTAACATTATTATACACCGTAGCCGGCGCAAATTTTGTCGCAAAAATTACCGTAAAAATAAAAATTCAGATGTGAACGAGTGTATATAATACCGTTCGTCGGGACAAAATTAGAACGTACCTCATTTACATGAAAGGAGCGATTGTTATGATTGACAAGATCGCGCTTATTTTAGCAATTATCGGCGGACTCAACTGGGGCAGCATCGGTATTTTCAAATTTGACCTCGTTGCATGGATCTGCGGAGGACAAGGCTCACTCGTCGCGAGAATTATTTACACCCTTGTCGGACTTGCCGCAATCTGGTGCATTTCTCTTCTCTTCCGCGAAACGGACAACATTGAAGAAGACGTTTCAATGAGACAGTAACACTCACCAATACCGAAAAAATATCCCCACCCGATAATTTTTGGATGGGGATATAATCTTGTTGGGGTGATTCATGAATCGACCGAATTTAATTAATGGAAATAGTTATACGAAGATGCGCCGAACTTGACGATAGCATCAACGGTTGCACCGATAGACGATGCCATACGGTTTGCATAGGATTCAATGCTGTCGGCGGCATTTGCAACTGCAACACCGTTCGCATTATATACTGTGCAGGTTACAACACTTCTGAAGTCCGCAACAGCCATGCCTGTGATGGAAACCTGGCAGTACGAGGATGAATATTTAATAAAGTCAGTGCCCTCGATTCTTATCTCTTTGGCATTTCCGTAATGGTCGGTGTACGTCACGATTGCGTAGAGCGAACTGTAATCCGAGCCAACTGCGCTGTTACCAAATACAAGGTCAAGCTGGATTTCGCCCGAAAGTGTGAGCGTGCTTCCCACGTAACCTGTTCCCTTTACACGGTTGTCAGTCGTTGCAACAGATGCGGTTGCCCATGCTTTGTGTGTCGAAGTAAGGTTACGATTGGCAAGGTTAGTTTCATCGTAAGCGAACTGTGTCTGTGCCACCGCACCGTAGTTTAGCATATCAACGTATACCGTGCGAAGCTTCTTATTGCTTGCCGCACTACCGTTCAGCATACGTACGGCATAAGTTTCGATACTGTCGCTCTTTTCGATTGTGAGCGGTTGACCGTCGGCGTTGTAGAAGACAGCGGTTACAACGTCATTCATCTGCTTCGCCGCCATACCCGTGAACTTCGCGGTGTAGATCGTACCGCTGAACTGCGTCCACTCGGACTGCGGCACGGTTACGGTTTCGGACTCTCTGCCGTCTGCGTAAGCGATTGTAAATTCTGCGTAGTTATCGCTGCCGGTCAGCTTGGATGTGTCAACTGCAAAGTCAAGGGAGAGCGAACTGCCGAGTGTCATCGTTACGCCGGAAAGTTCGAAAGGTTCAGGGGAAATCTTTGTTCTGCTGCGATACACGGTACGAGTGTCAAGATAGTAGAAATAGCTTGCATTTGAACCGTTATCGTAGTTATATGAATCCGGGCAACAAGAATTTGGATAACAATTATATGTAGTCGAACCGTAAGTGAGAGAATCCACTTTAGTTAACTGCGAATCAAAATACTTTGTATGATAATCTTTTTGTGTTGTTTTATATGCATTTGATGTGAAAATTTTATTCCATTCACTTGCTGTAATCGGATATGCACCACAGTTACCGTCTGAATATTCCAAGATATAGTGATAATATCCATATTGTGTTTTTGACTCTATCTGTACAGTATCACTTTCAGTTGGTTTAGTAGTAGACCATTCACTCCATTCACTCCATTCGTCCGATTCAGTTTCTTCGTCATCGTTTGAATTCATATGAAATACATATGCTCCATCGGTTGGTTTTTCACAATATGCACACGTAAAATATACGTCAATTGTTCCGTTACTTGCATTATTGTGAGCATAGCCTTTCAAATTGCCGCTTGAATCGACATCGTAATAAAGATATACGTGGACATATGGAGCATTGTCCACCGGAATACATCCCTCACTGTATACAAATATTGGATCTCCCGGAGATAATATATCTTTATTTTTTTCAAGACTTATTGTTCCGTCTGAATTAACAGTTAATTCGTGCAAGGTTCCAATATTTTCATTTTTGAGCATAGCAACAAGCGGCGTACATCCTCTCGACCACGATGTACTGCCACCAGCTTTCAGACAGTTTGAAACGAATTCCGCACACAAACCGACTCCATCATTCCAATGATTTTTACCGTATTCTATTGCGGCGGCTGCATCATATTGCGAACTGACATTAGTATTAATCAAATTGGCATAATCAAGACATACCCATCCTGTTACACCATTGTACGTGGTTTTACCCCAATTTCCGCTAATTTCTGTAACAATAAAGTTTGTTCCATAGGGAATCGCGCCAACAACCGAATGAGATGTAGAAGCGCCTTCACGGATATTTGATCCAATCGAATCTGTTGGGGTATATGTGCCTGTAGAATAGCTTGAACTCGAATCATTCTTCGTAAACCAAATCATTCCCTCATAAATATATCCTGTTTGACCGTATGCCGAACAAAAACTATCAATAGAGCGAACACCGTATACAGAATTCATCGACGATATCACAAAGCTTTCTGCATAATAAACAGTACCGTCAACAACTGCGTATACGAGAAGTGTATGACCATACAATTGTCCGTCCGAACCGGGCGATTTTTCAAAATTTATAAGCGCATATGTATAAGCGTCAGATGAATTATTTAATAAATTTAAAGCCGTTTTCATTGAATATGAAGCCGCCGGATATTTATTAACGGTATATCCGCCGGATGTCTTTTGCATACCGGCATATTTTTCATATGTAGCATTTCCGTTTGTAACAACCCTTGATGTGTTTACACCCAATACCAATAATTGCTGTGCAACACACTCACCACACCAACCATCAAAGCTATCCTCACCCGTATTTGATAAAGCCTTTTCATAAGTTGATTTCATGTGAGATTTTATCGCACTGCTTGAAGCCGTCGCAGCAGTCACATTCATTCCCGGGAGCACTGCAGCAATAACAAGTATTAGCGCAAGTGTCGCTGATAAAAATTTTTTCATAAAAAATATCCTCCATTGTTTTATGCATAATTTTGCATAGTAATTATATCACATTACAACGGCAAAATCAACCCAATTATAAATATATCACGATTTTTTATTTATGTCAATAGCATTCTTTGTTAACATTGCCAATCAATTGAACAAAAAACCCCCACCGACTCAGCGTAATGCCAAGCCGATGGAGTTCACTATCAAATATTAAATAGCAGCGCATCGTACGTCGGGAACGGCCAATAGTCTTCCCCAACCATTTCTTCAAGCCCGTCTGCCGCTGTACGGACACTGTTCATCGTCGGAATGATCTCGTCTCTGATGAAGAACATAAGCTTGTAATGATCCGCGATCTTGTGGCTTTCGTCAATCGCAAATTCAAGTGCACCGATGCTCTCGTTAAGCTCGCCGACAAGGGTTGAAATCTTGTTTATCAGCTCAACCTCAACGTCGTTCGTGATTCCGAGCGATGCCGCCGAAACTGCGGTCTTGCAAAGCATACCCTTGTATTTCATAACGGCAGGAAGTATCTGCTTCTTTGCCATATCGAGCATTGTGAGCGCTTCGATGTTCATGACCTTGCAGTAGCTTTCCATATGAATATCGTCACGCGAACGCATTTCCGTCTCGGTAAAGACCTTATGCTTTTCATACATTTCGATATTCTTGCGTGCAACAAAGCAAGGAAGCGCATCGGGAGTGGTACGCAGGTTAAGTAAACCGCGGCGTTCAGCCTCCTCGATCCATTCGTCGGAATAGTTGTTTCCGTTGAAAATGATACGCTTGTGCTGACGGTAAATGTCACGTATAAGTGCACCGACGCTCTTATTGAAATCCTCGCCCATTTCGACGGCGGCTTCGAGCTTATCCGCAATACGCGAAAGCTCCTCGGCAACGATCGTGTTAAGCGTCAGATTCGGGCCGGAAACCGAGTGAGACGCACCAAGGCTTCTGAACTCGAATTTGTTACCCGTGAACGCAAACGGCGATGTACGGTTTCTGTCGGTTGCATCCTTGGCAAACTTCGGAAGCACGTCCGCGCCGATCTCCATAACAGACTGCTTATGTACATCATACGGAGTGCCGTTTTCGATAGAGTCAAGAATAGCGGTCAGCTCGTCTCCGAGGAACATCGAAATTATCGCAGGCGGTGCTTCATTTGCGCCGAGACGGTGGTCATTTCCTGCGCTTGCAACGGATACACGAAGCAGATCCTGATAATCGTCAACCGCCGCTATAACCGCGCAAAGGAAAAGTAAAAACTGTGCATTCTCGCTCGGTGTTTCGCCCGGTTCAAGCAGGTTCACACCCTCTTTGGTGGCGATCGCCCAGTTGTTATGCTTACCGCTTCCGTTAACACCTGCAAACGGCTTTTCATGTAAGAGGCAAACAAGCCCGTGTCTGCTTGCAATCTTCTTCATGGTTTCCATCGTAAGCTGATTGTGATCGGTTGCAAGGTTGGTCGTACCGAAGATAGGTGCAAGCTCGTGCTGTGCAGGTGCCGCTTCGTTATGCTCGGTCTTTGCAAGCACGCCAAGCTTCCATAATTCCTCATCAAGCTCTGCCATGAACGCCTTGACTCTCGGTTTTATCGAGCCGAAATAGTGGTCGTCCATCTCCTGTCCTTTGGGCGGTTTTGCACCGAAAAGCGTTCTTCCCGTGATAACGAGGTCTTTACGCTTCTCGAACAGTTCTTTGTCCACAAGGAAATATTCCTGCTCTGCGCCGACTGTGCTGACAACTTTTTTTGTCTTGTTTCCGAAAAGACGGAGTACACGTATCGCCTGACGACTGACTGCCTCCATCGAACGAAGCAACGGCGTTTTTTTGTCAAGTGCCTCTCCGCCGAACGAGCAGAATGCAGTCGGGATACATAACGTGTCATCCTTTATAAAGGCGTACGAGGTCGGGTCCCATGCAGTGTAACCGCGTGCCTCAAAGGTTGCACGAAGTCCACCCGACGGGAACGAGGACGCATCAGGTTCACCCTTGACGAGCTCTTTTCCCGAAAACTCCATAATAACATCACAGTTGCTGACGGGAGTTATAAAGCTGTCATGCTTTTCGGCTGTGACACCTGTCATCGGCTGGAACCAATGGGTGAAATGTGTCGCACCCTTTTCGATTGCCCAGTCCTTCATTGCGTTGGCGACGACATTTGCAAGACTGATATCGAGCTCCTTGCCGTCCTCGATGGTTTTTATTAAAGATTTATAGGTTTCCTTCGGAAGCTTTTCGCGCATAACCGCATCGTTGAACACCATGCTTGCGAAAATATCCTTGATATTACTCATTGTTTTTCTCCTTGGCAGATATTAAAGCATAATCTGGTCATTGACCGATAATCTGAAGCGAAGTCCGAGCTTAGCCGCGGCATTTGAGCAGAGCTTCATTCGTCCGAGGAATATCTCGAAGTATTCCATAACCGAGCAAAAATCGGTGTCGATATCAAGACTCAGCTGTATTTCGTTTTTGTCTTTTAAAATATCGAGATCGGCACGTTTAACGGAATAGTTAACTCTGTCGTGAATATCAAACGACGCAAAATCTGTGTTGCGCACACGTGACTCGCGAACATCCGTCTTATCGGCAATTATAAGTGCCGCCGATATCGCATTGCTGGCAACGGCTGTGGACTCATCGTGATTACCGATTGCGTTTATGATAACGGCGATGTCCTCGGGATCTGCCTTCATGTTATCAAGTATACGAAACGCCATGACTGCACCGCTCTGTGCGTGTTCGACGCGGTTGATAATATTACCTATATCGTGAAGAAAGCCTGCAATTGCGGCAAGCTCCGCCTCACGCTCGGGATAACCAAGCTCAAGCAATATGCGTCTTGCGGTATTGGAAACGCGACCAACGTGAACAAAGCTGTGCTCGGTGTAACCAATCGCCGAAAGTGCCTCGTCAGCCTTTTCGATATATGTGCGTATGGTTTCGTTTTTTCTGATTTCGTCTATTGTTATCTTCATCAGAAATTTCTTCCGTTCCAGCCCCAGTTTTCAACCTCGGAATAGGCAACGTAAACACAGTCGGGCGAGATACCGAGCATATCACTGCATATATCACAAAGCACACCCGTCATACGTGAAAAATCCTCTGCCTTTGCCTTGCCGAGAATGCGTACGTCAATAAACGCCTGAGGCTTTGTGTTATCGCCTGCAAACCAGATCTTCTGTCCATCCTCGATGCAGACCATGAGATAAGTCTCGGTTTTACCCGGAATCGCTTCGATAGCCTTACCGAGTGCTGCCTTGAATTCTGTCATTTTTTCTTCTGTGAGCTTGACACTCATCTTCGCATTAATATACGGCATAATAATTCTCCTTAATTTATGTCAGTCGAGGAAACCGTCGCCGAACTGTTTTATCTGTTCGAGCATATGTCCGATATTTCCCTCTCCCGCAAATTTATTCATATCAAAAAAATCGTAACTAAAGTCGAGCCATTCAAGCGGATGTGCCTCCTCTGAAAGCGTGACCTCATGCAAAATCCGTCCGCACCACACCTCAACATAGCAGTCCTGATTATAATATGTAAAATCCATGAGGTGCTTTAGATTTATGTCCGCGTGAGTGATACCCGTTTCCTCAAAAAGCTCACGGTATGCGGCAGTCTCACCGCTCTCACCGTCCTCAATATGTCCGCCGACAAGGTTATATAATCCCTTATACGGATCACGTGTACGCTTGCACATGAGTATTCTCTGCCTGTCCCGGCTATAGACCATTATGCAGTTGTAACCCGTCATATCGCTTTTATATTGTTACTGTTAAAGTAACCTGTTTGAACCTGAGTGAATTTTTTAAGTATAAGCAGAGTCAGATAGCTGCAGATGAAATCCTCTGTGGCAAAGTGACCTGCCTCAAAGAGATTGAGACCGATACTGCCTGCTTCCTCCATGATGTTGTATGAAAGCTGACCGGTCAGATAACTGTCCGCACCTGCCGCCTTTGCCGCTTTAACAAAATCCTTTCCGTCACCGCCGCAGATTGCGACACGACGAACAGCTCCGCCCGCTTCCGAGAAAAGCACTCGCTCGGCAGAGACCGTTTTTTTGGCAAACGCCGCAAATGTGGCACAGGTATATTCTTCCGGCAATGTACCGATTCTTCCGATAGCCTCACCGTCACATTCAAGTACTGTCACATCGGTAAGTCCGAGAAGATTTGCAAAAACATCGTTAAGACCGCCCGGTGCCGCATCAAGGCGTGTATGGAACGACATAACCGAAATTCTATGCCTTAACAGCTTCAGCACCTTTCGTCCGACGGGATCTGCATAACTGACACTTTTAAGCGGCTTAAAGATCATCGGATGATGTGAAACGATAACGTCATAGCTGTGTTCTATCGCATAATCAATCGCCTCATCGGTGACATCGAGCGTACAAAGTACACGGATCACCTCACGTCCGGGATCATCGGCAAGCATAAGTCCGTCATTATCCCATTCGCATGAATACGACGAGGGAAATTTTGAATTAAGAAATTCGTAAAGCTCACAAACTCTCGGCATATTATTATACCTCACCAAGTATTTTATTTATTTCACTGACAAGCTCACGGTCACGTGCCTGCTCGGGTGTGTCATCGTAAGCCTCTGCACGTCCGATAACACGTCTCTCTGCCGCCTTTTTCTGCAGTTTCAGCCATTCGATGTCAACATCTCCCGGTGCATTTTTTGCACGCTCAAGATTAAGCCTGCCAAGCTTATATTCAAAATCAGCAAGCAGTGTGACATTTCCCGTATACTGCGCAGAAAGTATCTGATAGTACTTGCCGCCGTCAAAAACAACCGTTTCATCAAGAATCGAAAAACCGTTCTCACAGAGATAACGGCGAAGCACATCCTGCATCGACTGCGGTGCAAGAACCAGACGGCAATGTGAATCTTTCGGATACCCCGATGCCTCGAGTATCGACGTGATCATCTCGCCACCCATACCTGCAATGACGATATTATCGGGCGAAAAATCTTCGATTCCATCAAGTCCCGCACAGCATTTCACCTTGATTTTCCCGTGCAGTCCCCATTCATAAATATTAACGCGTGCACGCTGACACGGGCCTTCGTTTATATCGGAAGCAAGCGCACGAGGATGCCCGTTTTGCACAAGCCAGATGGGAAGCTGCGCATGATCTGTACCTATATCGGCAACCGTTCCCTTTCCGACAAGGGATGCAACCGCGGCGAGTCGCTCACTTAATTTAATTTCATGCATGATCAACTTTACGCAAATCGGCGCCTGAGGCGCCGACGAATATTACTTTGACTCAAGGAACTCGTTGATCTTTGCAACAAGCTCATCTGCATTTGTTCCGTGAACCTCGCAAGCCATTTCGATGGTCTCACCGCGTGCAGAAGGACAACCGAGGCAATGCATACCTATCTCAAGGAAAAACTGTGCAGTTTCGCGGTCAAAATCAAGAACCTCACCGATAATTGAATCTTTTGTAATCTTCATTTTATATATCTCCTTAAATAAAAAACATTAGTACATTATTATTATACCCCTTATTTCCCTGTTTGTCAATTACATTCACGAAAAAACCACGGATTCGGGTAAATTTTTCTTTAATTTACTTGACATCGAACGAGAATAAAGATATAATTATAGTAATATAAAAATCTTTGAAAGAGGTTCATCATGAAAATAGTTAATTCAAGTATCATTTACGATAATCCTCTGCCTCAGCTTCGTTCACGTCAGGCTTATTTCCCGTTCCTGTGCGAACGCAGTGACGGCGTTATCGTGGCTTCTTATGCAATTGGCGAGGCTTTTGAAAGTGTTGATGCGAAAAGCTGTGTTTCCTTCAGTCACGACGGCGGAAAAACCTGGAGTGCTCCGAAGGTTATGCTCGATACAAGCGTTATAGGCCGCCCGGTTTGCGACTATACAAAGGTAACAGCACTTCCCGACGGCAGAATCATGGCGCTCGGATATGCATATTACCGTGACAACCCAGATCTTCCCATCGGCAACCCCGAAAACGGCGGTACACTTGATGACCTCGTTTACTATGCGTTTTCCGAGGACGGCGGTGAAACCTAGGGCAAGCTGACGGAGATCAAATGTGCATGGGGACCGCTTGTTGAAGCATCCGCACCTGTGACTGTACTTAAAGACGGCACATTCATCACTCCCATAACCGGATTCCCGAACTGGGAGGGTAAACTCACAAGCAAGCTCTGCGGCAGAGCACTGAGAAGCTGTGACGGCGGTAAGACATGGAATGATGACGTTATCTGTATGGATTTTAACGCTAACATCACCTGCTATGAACAGCGTATGTGCCAGCTTGAATCGGGCGCGATCGTCTGCATCGGCTGGAACGAAAACGTTGACACAGGCGAGCGTCTTGACAATCACTACACGATCTCTTATGACAACGGTAAAACCTTCTCGGCTCCGGTATCGACGGGAGTACGCGGTCAGGCATCCTCTGTTTGTGCAATTGGCGGCGAAAAGCTTCTTGCGCTTCATGCAGTACGCCGTGACACAGACCGTCCCGGAATTTACGGTTATATCGTTGATCTTTCCGAGGGCAAATGGAACATCGTTGATGAAATGCTTCTCTGGGAGCCTCCGACACCCGTCGTAAAGGACACAAAGATGGCAGAGATCTTCTCATTCCTCAAGTTCGGTCAGCCGGGCGCGATAAAGCTTGCTGACGGTGACGTTATGATGTCACACTGGTTTGCCGAAAACGGTCAGTATAAAACCGTTGCAACCCGTATAAAGCTCTGATACCAAACAAAGGAGAAAATAAAAAATGGATTGTCTTTTCTGTAAAATAATCGCAGGTGAGATTCCCTCAAAGAAGGCTTATGAGGACGAAAACATTTTAGCCTTCCACGATATCGCACCTCAAGCACCCGTACACATTCTCGTTATCCCGAAGCAGCATATTCCCTCTGCTGACGGTGTGAACGCTGAAAATTCCGCTGTAGTTGCGAAGATCTTCGAGGCTATACCGAATATCGCCAAGGAAGCAGGACTCTCAAACGGTTACCGCGTTATCACAAACTGCGGTGACGATGCCTGCCAGAGCGTCAAGCACCTGCATTTCCATATCATGGGCGGCAAAAAGCTTCCCGAAAATATGGGTTAAAACAATAAAAAATCCGTGCGGCCGATCAAACCGATCAAAAACCGCACGGTTATTTTTTTATTCTGCAGCCGATTCCTCGGTCGCTTCAGCTGTGTCGTCAACACTCGGTGAATCCCACGTAAGAACCGCATTCACATCGAGAGTATCGATCTTTTCACCTGCATAAACTCCGTTAAAGAGCCACGAAGCACCGATTTTGAGTGAGGTTTCACCCGCGGCAACCTGATGATTGTACGATGCAAACGGCACGAAAATCATCTCACGTTCCTCATGAACTATAGCATCAGTTGAGAAGGTGTACACTTCCCCACCAACGGTAAGCTTGCCGGAATTACCTCTCGCGCCGCAGTTTATGTCGTAACTATTGAGTCCCACCTGCAGATCAACATTAATACTGCCGTCAATGTTCATTTCACAGTTATAATTTACAACGAGCTGTATTTTATCATGCTCTTTGGAAACGAGACTTCCCGATGCAGGATCCCCTGAAAGAAACGCTTCACCAAGCTCTACTTTCTCAACCGTCGCCTCGGGAAGAGTCACCGTTTCGTCGGGCTCAGCAATATCCGTATCCGTTTCGTCAGACATATCAGGCTCTGTATCCTCGGGTATGTATACCGGATCGGGATCGATGATTATGTCGCTCGGATAATCGGGACGTGTTGTTTCCGCCTCGGTCGTTTCCTCGGGCAGCGTATCGGTCGGAGCTTCGGTTGTATCGTTGTCGGTAACCTGCTCGGTCGGCGCATATATACGGCTGTCATCAGAGCTTGTGTCATTATCGGGTTTGTTGTCATCGCTTGTGCATCCGCCAAGAACAAGGCAGAGCGACAAGCATAACAAAGCGATATATTTTAATTTTTTTGACATGATTAATACCTTTCCATTGAACGTCTTTTCACAAATAATTTTCGATGGTATCAGTCTATCAAATCATTATTTTTTGCGTATGAATAAAATGTAAAATAATATCGTTTTGACAAATCCAAAAAATCCCATTACACGCCGATATGAAGCGTCTTATCCTTGTTGTTGATCTGAGGGAATACCTCGCGAAGATAGGTAAACTTGAATTCAAACACGTCAAAATATTCACGCATATCCCACTCGCTGCGGTTTATATATTCCTCGATGGGCTGCCATATCGAAGCCGGATCAATACCATTCGAGATATCGATAAATGCAGTCATCAGCATCGTCGAAAGCTTATTGTGGAACCTGAGATATTTCCACGAAACCGCTTCACAGTCCTCGTCGCCACAGGTGTGACGGTCGATAACAGCCTTAAATTCACGAAGGCGCTCAAGACATTTTTCATACGTCGGAATGTTCTCGGGACAAACCGGCTTTTCAAGGCGCGTCACTTCGGGCAGACTGTAAATCGAGAGAGCTTCGAGATAATCGCGTACAAGCTCAAAATCGTCACCGTATTCCGAACGGATTACATAATCGCGCACCGTATCGAAATCAGCGTCACGATTCCAAAGAGTCCTTGCCATGACGTTCATTCCGAGCGAGGTCGGGCAGAATACTCTCTGTCCCTGGCAGCTTATAAGTCCGTTAAGGTCAAGTACCCGATAATTTTTTATATCCTTGCCAATAACGCGTGCGAGAGCTGTTCCGCCAAGGTCCTTATAGCAATCCCACATATAGTAGTAGTCAAAAACGCCGCTGTCGTTGCCGAGAAATTCTTTCCATTCGTTATAATATGCGATAAGCTCGCCTGTACTTGACGGGAACTCTAACTGATTCAGCTTAAATTCCGACACCTTTCCTTCGCTTTCCGTTTCAAACGCATCCGTATATGTACGGCTGATGGGAGAGAAATAGGGGAAAATGCGGTCTTTTTTTTCAAGCTTGTACTTAACCGGCGGCCAGAGAGTATCGCTGTACATAAAAAATGAAATCTTTGTCGAAAGTCCCTCGGCATCAAGTTCTTTGACAATTTCATTCATAATCAGAACAAGAAAATCTGCCGGTCTTGTGTCGCGGCAAAGCTCACATTCACACTGTGCATTGCTTCCGTCGCCAAAGCCGAAAACAACATAGTCGATGTGAGGATTCTCTTTGCAGTAGTTGACGAAATAATCAACCATTATACGACGCACCTCGGCGTCCCCGTAACAAAGCTGAGCCACCATCGGAACATAAGCATATCTGCCGGTGGTTTCAATCTTGCGCTCGCCGCCAATCTCTGCGAAATACTTATAGACATCCCCGGGGATCGACTCGGGGTCAACCGGATCCCAACCGTATGATGTCATTCCGAATGGCTCACATGTCCAGCCGTGTCCGACCTTGTAGTAAATGAGACTTCTCTTTTCGACCTCACGCTCAAGCATACGAACCATACCGTTCACATCCTCGGGAGTGAGCGGCTCCCCCTTGAGATAGGGGTTTGTGTATTCATATCCCTTGTGCGAATACCAGCGTTGGAAGAATATAAGCGGCGTGAAGAACTGCGTATAGTAGCCGTTCATACCGACCTTCGGCAGCCAGTCAATCATCGCTTCAATCGATTCATATGTAACGCTTCCCTCAATGCAGACCGAACGGTGACGGTACGACGGCTTTTCGTTCACATAAACATCCATTTCAGGCAGACGCTTCGGTGCTTTTTCGCCGTTCTTACCGGGACGTATAAATGTATATCCAAGCTCGGTGAGATAACGGTAAACAGCGATGAGTGCACTTCTTGCATTAACGCCCGTAATAACGCCGCTGTGTCCCTTAACGTCAATAAGGATAGCATCATCCAAAACGGGATCATCAACCTTTTTAAGATCATCCCGCAGTCCGACACCGATGAGAATCGCACCGTCCTCTTCTTTTTCACCGTCGCCGATGATTATAACCTCGTTTGTGCTTTGCGAAAGATACTTTTTAAGCTCTTGCCCTGCAAAGCAAAGTGTCGTGCAAGCCTTGTCATCAACGCCTGCTGTAACAACTTTAATTTTCCACATAATATAAACCTCCTCACGATTTAATATTGACTAAATTATAGCATATCATGACCTATTTTACAATGCGGAATATAGACATATTTTCAAAAGATTGTCTAAAATCAATATGTTTTTCCTTGACTTTCCCAAAAAAGCATAGTATAATAAAATTCGAGGTGATATATATGCTGAGTAAATATCCGCTTGCCCTTAAATACATGGTAAAGGTCGGGCACCTGAATATTCAATTTTTCATGCACGAAAGCTATCCAGAGGACGAGGTAAGCGGTATTGTAACACCGCACAATCATCACAACTGCGAATTAAGATACGCTATAAGCGGCACTTCAAGTGGAAAAATTGATAATACAGAATTTACATTGGAACCGGGAGATTTCGTTCTGATTCCAATGATGTCATATCACAATATACATACGAAGAACTCCTCGGAGGCAATACCGATAATAGGTCT
>JAFTTS010000073.1 GCA_017466685.1 Clostridia bacterium | reverse complement strand
CCATGCCTGATGTGCTTCGGTGAGGTTACGGTTAGCAAGGTTTGCTTCGTCGTATGTGAACTGTACCTGTGCTGCTGCACCGTAGTTAAGCATATCTACATATACTGCACGGAGCTTGGCATTGTTTGCTGCACTACCGTTAAGCATACGTACTGCATAGGTTTCGATACTGTCGCTCTTTGCGTTGGATACTACCTGACCGTTTGCATTGTATACAACTGCGGTTACAACGTCGTTCATCTGCTTTGCAGCCATACCGGTGAACTTAGCGGTGTAGATTTTGCCGCTGAATTCTGTCCACTCGGACTGAGGAACAATGATTGTATCCGGCTCACTGCCGTCTGCGTAGACGATAGTCATCTGTGCGTAGTTGTCAGTACCGGTAAGGTTAGCTGTGTTAACTGCGAAGTCGAGAGAGAGAGAGCTTCCAAGAGTCATGGTAACACCGGAGAGGTCGAACTTGTTAGTGATAGCTGTGTATACGTTGTATGCGTCGTCGGTTTCGACGATTTCGTATCCGTCTGCCGCAACAACATTTGCAGTAAAGCCGTTCTTGATGATAGAAACAACCTTGGAAACAGTTACTTCATCAGTAACGTCCTTGAGAAGTGTAACATCACCGTCAGCTGCGAGTGCGTCTGTAAGGGTTGTTTACTTAACACCGTTTACTTCTGCAACAAGTGTTGCTACCAGTGCATCATATTCTGCTCTTGCAGCTGTGAGGGTTTCATAGTTTGCAACGAGAGCCTGCTGCTCAGCGGTAAGCTCTGCATAAGCTTCTTCTGCTGCGATGATTGCTGCTTCGGATTCAAGTGTTACCTCGCCGATTGCATCAATGAGTTCAGCAACTGCATCTGCTGCTGCCTTGTCAGCTTCTGCTTTTTCCTGTGCTGCAACAAGTGCATCATATGCTTCTCTTGCATCTTCGAGTGCAGGATAGTTAGAAACAAGTCCCTTCTGTTCATCTGTGAGTGCTGCATAAGCTTCTTCTGCCGCGATGATTGCTGCCTCGGATTCAAGTGTTACCTCGCCGATTGCATCGATGAGTGTGATAACTTCATATACCTTTGCAGCCTCTGCCGCAGATTCATCAACTGTAATATTGATGTTCTTGAAGTCGAGCGATGCTGCACCGTCAACTGTGTACTTAATGTCTGCGAGGTCGATTCCGCCTGCACCGACATTCAGAACGAACGAAACGGGTGTCCACTTATAGGTGTAAAGTGTAACTGCTGTTTCACCGTCGGCTGTATTAAGTGCCGCGCCATCAGCAGTAACGCCGAGTGTTCCGCCGTTGGCATCTTCAGTAACAGTGTAACCGTCGTCTGCAAATGTTACCTTGTTAGCATCATATTCGCCGATTCTGAAGTCACCGGTTACGATATATGCGCCTGCATCAAGTCTGCCGGAGGTTGCATATACCTCATTCGACTCTGCATGGAAGTAAGGTGTTTCGATAATGCCGTCAATTATACCGTGTGCGGGTGAATAGCCTGCGCCTGTCCAAGTTCCTGTTGTGATGAGCTCGTTGCCGTCTGCATCAACGATGGAAAGACCGTCAATGTCGTAAGGAACAGTGTCGCCTGCAGTCCAGAAACGCCAGAATGTGATTTTGATAACACCTGCGCTGGTGGGCGTGAAGGTCTGTGTGAACTTTGTCCATTCCTCGGTAATCGATACTCTGTCACCGTTTCCAAGCTCCAAGCCGTTGACTGCAATACGTGCTTTCATATCGTTAGGCTCGTTCACTGCGCGGTTCTTTCTGAGCCATACGCTGAATGTATATTGCTTATCGGTTGCAAGCTCTACGGTGTTATTGTCAGTATATGTAACTTTGGAAACCGCACTTACAAGGTTGTATGTCGTTGCGTAAGTGTTGCTGTCGATTGTACCGATATTACCGGTTGCAGTGTCGAGAACATCGTTTACAACAGATACCAATGTGCCGTTGTTTGTCTGATATTCGAGAGTCTTGGCGGAATCAAGCTTAACCTCAATGTTCTTGAAGTCAAATGCAAGTGCCGCACCGCCGATTTCATCGGTAAGCGTGAATGCGATATCAGAAGCCGAGAAGCTGTTGTTTGCAAGGATGGTAAACTCAACGTAAGTCCACTCGGTTGTGATGTCGTATTCTTCATTAGCCAAGTTTGCGGTGAGAACTGCGATGTTGTTGTCGATAGGCAGATTGTTGCCTTCAACAGTAATCTTGTTGTAGTCAGCTGCAGAAAGACGGAAGTCACCGGAAAGTGTATAAATACCCTTTTCGTAAACTGCATCGTCGTTCCAAGTGATGGTGTTTGCACCGGTTGCATCTGTGGGAGCATTTACGCTCACATAATCTTCTGCAGCGGTATCAGTAAAGGTTGCAGTACCGCCGTTGTTGTAAATGTAACGGAAACCGGCTGTACCGTCGAATACCTTGCCGCCGTTTGTTGCATACTCGGTTGTTCCGACAACGCCGTCAACAACTTCTCTTACATAGAGACCGTCAATATCAAACGAGCTGACGGAAACTCCGAGGCTGGACGCACGGAACAGGAACTCAGTTGCACCGTCATATGTAGATGTGAACTGTGTGCTGTAGAATGCCCAGTCACCGGTAAGCTGAAGAGGATCCATGATAAGGTTACCCCAGCCGGTCTGATAAGCCATTCTGAGACGTGTGTGAGCATTTTCCGCCGGAGCGTTTACATAATCTGTAGCACGCGCCCAGAAGCCAACCTCATAGGTCTTGCCGTTAACAAGTGCTTTCGAATTGTCAATATAATTGAGCCAAGCGTTAGCTGTTCTGCCGCTTACATGAACATAAGCGTTATCGTCGTCGCCTTCGCGTGCGTCAGTGGCGTCAATAACAGCAAAGCCGTTATCCGATGTCCACTCGGTGTTATAAACCTGAATAAGCTCAAATTCGATATTCTTGAAGTCGAGCGAAGCAGCACCGTCGATTACGAACTCGATGTCTGCAAGGTCGATTCCTGCAGTTGCATCAAGGACAAACGAAGCAGGTGTCCACTTCCATGTTTCAAGAGCAACGGATGCTTCGCCGTCAGCGGTCGAAAGTGCTGTTCCGTTTGCACTTGCGGAAATGGTTGCAGTCTGACCGAGATCGGTTGCATCGTAACCGTTATCAGCATAAGCGATCTTTGAGTAGTCAAATTCACCTGTGCGGAAGTCACCGCTTACGGTGTAACGTCCGGGAGCGAGCGTGCCTTCTGCAGCACTTACCGATGTGCCGTCTGCATGATAGTATTCAGTGTCAGTATTAGCGGTAATATAAAGCCATGTAGCATATCCGGCGGATGACCAGTTTGCAGTATCCTCGAAGCCGGCTACAAGCTCATTTCCGCTTGCATCTTTGATGGAGAGACCTGCAACATCATACGGAGCAAGGTCGTTAGCTGTCCAGAAGCGCCAGAACTGTGCCTTAACCGCGCCGCTGAAGTTTGCAGTAAAGGTTGCAGTATACTTTGTCCAGCTCTCGGCAAGCGGCACTCTTTCGGTTATGAAGTGAAGTTCCTGCGAGCCGCCTACGTTGAAGCGTGCCAACATAGCACCGGTGGAATTTACGGTATGATTCTGACGAGCGTAGAATGTTACTGTATATTCATTTCCGCTAACAAAGCTTGCACCTGTAGTGGAAGTGAATGTAGATCTCGAACCGTTATTGATAAAGCGGGAGATATTGATGTACTTATCCGTACCGATAAGGTCTGCAAGCTCTGCATCAATAACCTGAACAGCACCGCCGTTGTTTTCAACATAATCGGTGGTGAAGCCGTCAAGTGCTGTAATTTCGATGTTCTTGAAGTCAAGCGAATCAGCACCGTCGAGGGTGTAAACAACATCGGAGAGATCAATGCCGTCTTTTCCTACTGTGAGAACAAACTCACCGTGTGTCCACTCGCCGTTAACAAGTGCAATCGAATCTCCGGAGAGCTTGAGATTTTCGCCGGCGCGAGTCTTGAGTACTACACCGTCAGCAACAACACTGAGCTCACCCTTGTTGTCATTTGCGGTAAGTGTGGCACTGCCATCGGCATATGTAAGCTTATCGTAGTCAAAAGCACCGAGGCGGAAATCACCGGAGATGAGATATGCACCTTCAGAAAGGCTTCCGGAGGTTGCATATACCTCTGCGTCTTTTGCATGGTAATACTCAGTTTCAACTACGTTCTGCTTTACAGAAACCGCAGGACTGTAACCGGCTGTTGTCCATGTGCCGTTTGTAATAAGCTCTGTGCCGATCTCATCGCCGGTTTCGGGATCCACTTCGATGAGAGAGATGCCGTCAACGTCATACGGAACAACGTCGGCAGCATTCCAGAAACGCCAGAATCGGATCTGAACAGCTCCGGTGCTTCCGGGGGAAACTGTCTGGGTTACCTGCTGCCAGGAATCTGTAAGCACAGGTCTTTCAATTTCCGCGCCGTTGAATGCAATACGCGCAATTGCATCGCCGGGATCATTTGCTGTGTTTGCCTTACGGATCCAAAAGCTGAGCTTGTACGATTTGTCGGTCGAAATCGTAACTGAGCTGTCACCGTTAAAGGTTGCGCGCGAAACGACGGTGTTTGAAGCATCAATTCTAACATACTCGTTGGAGTCGACAGTACCGACAGTACCGTTTGCTTCATCGAGGACGTCATCAACAAGAATTACATCGCCGCCCGAAACGGTCGCGTAATCTGTTGAAAGAGAGTTGTTTGCGTCAGAAGCGTCTGTTGCAAACAATGTTAACGAAAAGCTCGAAAGAATCAGAGCAACCGTCAACACAAGAGATAAAATGCGTCTGGTTTTCATAATTTATCCTCCATTACAATATATTTGGTGATACCGAATTTTTGTTGTAAAGTCACCATATTAATTATATCATATTGCCACAAATCCGTCAATTCTCCCAAAGGACGTGTTTTAGGAGTTTTGTGTCCGAATTGCGTACTTTTCAAAAAATTGGTACAAAATACCTCCGACCACGTACAAACTACGCAATCGGAGGCGAGGAAGAAAATAGAAGAAGAAACGAATTATATTAAAATTAGAAAATTTTAATATACAATAAAAATAATTATTCCGTCGGGGCTTTGATATATGCCTCGATGTAATCAACAGTAGTCTCCTCATTTACGATGATAAACACGAAAATGTTAGACTTATGAGCTGTTGCCGGGACATCATAGCAGCAAACGGTTCCTGCTGTTGTTCTGTGGTTTTCCTCGGTACCTGTGTATGTACACTCCTGCGAATTCACAAAGATTCTCGGCGGATTTGCTTTTGCTTTTTCAAGATCGTCATATCCCATATGTACGCTGACCTTTGCACCCTCGGGAATGTCACCGACGGTGATTTTGAAAGCGACACTGCGTGTGAGTGTTACAGGAAGCTGTGAGCCGACTATACGGCCTCTCTTCCAGTGCGGCTGGCGGTCGTTTATTGACCAGATGTGACGGCGATCAAGCTTGAGTGTCTTTTCAAAGTCGCCGAGTAAGCTGTAAACATTTCCCTTGTGGAAGTTTGGAGTGGATTCAGAAACAGAATCGTCAGCTTTTATGTGCTCTGCCTGGAACGGATGGAAATAATTGTAGAAGTATATTCTGTCCGCGCCCTGTGAATATGCGTTAGCCGCACAAGCTGCGAATGTGTCAAGAGTTGGTCCAAACGGTTTATGCGCCATATATGGACAGATGTTCATTTCAATGCCTGCCGCGAGCTCCACGTTATACGGTGTGAGAAGTGTTTTCCAGAGCTTGATAGGCATGTCGTTATCGTTGGATTCGAAGCGTCCTGCGATTGTAACAAGGTCAATCATTCCCTCCTGCACCCACTGCATTACGTTAAGGCCGAAATCCATATTCTGTTCAACGCCGGGAGCAACACGGACTGCAAGCTTTAATTTGTGACCATACTTTTCACCGTATTTACCGCACAGTGCGTAAACGTCACGGACGAACTGATTCATTATTTCAATACCGTCATACTCATATCCGTTTGCAAAAACTTCGATTTCACGTGTATAGTCAAGCTCAACGCCATACGCATCGTATCTATCGAGTGATTCTTCGATAAATGAGAGCATATGATCTCGAACAAGCTGATGAGTATAGTCCATATTGAGGTCACCGTTATTCGTTCTGAACTCCGGATGATATTTTACACGTCTCACCTCTGGATGCTCATGGAAGAAATCGGGGAGTATCGGTGATGCCGGGAGATGGAAATCGTGAAAATCATTCATGCGGAATGATATCCACGGATTTATTCCGATTTCACGGAAGGTTCTTATTTCAACCTCGATATGGTCAATTCCGAGCACCTCATATATGTGATGTGCCGATGCTACGGATGCTACACCTGTATAATCAACCTCGATACCGTTTTCAATCTTCTGATGATACTTGTCAACAAGACTTGTGCGTGTTTTGGACGGGAATGTGGAACAACTGTTATTGAGGCACAGCATGATATCGGTCATATGCGAGCCCTTGAACTGACTTGCATAGTTTTCCATTTCTTCTACCGTCAGCGTACAGCCGTTTTTTCCAACGCCGTAAAGCAGGCTGTCTGCATCCTGATTATAAATGATACCTTTATTAAACATAGTGAATTCTCCTAATTTAATAATTACGCCCCACGGTTTTCCATGAGGCGCTTCGGCTATTTTACCTATTAGTCGTGTGCCTGAACGTAAATTTCCATATAGTCGATCACGAAATCATATTTCGGAGAAGCTATTTCAATCACCATATAGCCATTGTTGTGAACCTCAGCGGGAATTTCATAGCAGAGCACCTTGTTTTGTGTCCAGCCAAGATCCGGATAATCCATCTTAATAAACTTACATTCTGCGGAGTTTACAAAGACCTCGGGGAATTCATCAACCTTGGTTGGATCAGCAACATCTGGAACATCTGTTGAGAACATAACGTACACTTTTTGTCCCTCAAGAACCTCGCCTATCGGAATACGGAATACCTGATGCTCAGATTTTGCACGTATAGTTCTCGGAACCTGGTTGTTATAGTTTGTTACCCAGACCTGCTTTGTGTCATTATACGAGATAAGGAATCTGCGGTTAAATGTAAGCAACTTAGAGGGCGAACCGAGAGAGGTCAGAGCGTTGAAATAACCTACGCCGCTATCGTGAGGTGTGTATGTGAGTTCATCC
Source organism: Clostridia bacterium (assembly GCA_017466685.1). Lineage (GTDB taxonomy): Bacteria > Bacillota > Clostridia > Oscillospirales > CAG-272 > Flemingiibacterium. The sequence goes on along the minus strand of JAFTTS010000073.1, from coordinate 1,849 downwards.
GTTACAATTTTTTCTTCGTCGGTGAGATTATAAAGTCCGAGGTTGTTCGCCGACATAAAGTAGTTGAAGAAGTAAACCTTATCCGCGCCCTGCATATATGCCTTAGAACAAAGTCCGGCAAGAGTCTGGATACTGTGGCCTACAGACGGGCCTGATGCGTATGCCTTGTTAGCATTAAATTCGATGCCCATTACGACCTCACAGTTATGAGGATGCGCAATAGATGTCCACAGCTTTACAGGGATATCGCCATCGTTATTCTCATAGCGAGAACACGGGATAATCATGTCGATGCGTTCCTCGACGATCCATGTTGTGGGATCAAGACCGAACTCATAGCAGGTCATGGGATCAGACGGAACACGTGCTGCAATTCTGATATCGTGGCCGTACTTCTCCTCATAAATTTCTACGACGTCGTAAACATCACGAATGAACTGATTAAGGATATCTATGCCAAGGTACTCATCGCCGAGACCGAACAAGCGACACTCGCGCATGAAGTCAAGCTCGATACCGTATGTATCATAGCAGCTGAGAGCCTCGTTGATATACTCAAGATAGTATTTGCGAACCGCCGGGAACTTATAGTTCGGAAGCTGATCCATGTATCCTGCATAGTCATGATGCTGTACGCGGTAGTATTCGGGGTGATCATAGAAAAAGTTGTTCAGAACCGGGTTTTTACCGGATGGGTCACCGTAAGTACCCTTGAATGTTGAACTGAAGTCATGACAGTCGTTCATGCGGAATGAAAGCCACGGATTGATTCCGATTTCACGGAAGGCTTCATGCCAAATGCCAATATAGTCTGTATCGAGTACGTCATAAATGTGATGCATACCGTCAAGAAGAGCTCTGAGCTCATCGTTGAGATATTCATATTTACCGCTTTCAAGCAGATCGTAATACTTATCAAGACGGTTACTCATCGTTTCAGACGGGAATGTTGAGCCACACGATGAGTTTACATTAATGAAGAAATCCGTGACGTGTGTTCCCTCATAGTTCTTTGCATAGTTTACAATATCTTCGTATTTGGTAGTTGCTGCCGTTCTTCCGATAGACAGAGGTACACAGTCGTCAATGTTGATGATAAGGCCTTTAACGTCATTGTACTTCTTTGCTTCTGCCTTTGCATCGTAAGGGAGTACATAGAAGTTTCCTGCCATTGATTCCTTTGCTTCTGCGTCGGTGTTGGGGGTACCGAATTCGCTCTTTGCTCCCTCGGGGATAGAATCAACCTTGGTGAATGTAAACTGGTCCATGCAGTAGTCCTGAATGTACCAAGCATATCCGCCACCGTTTACAAGGATGTGCTGAAGTTCGCCTGTAAGCTCAACATAGCACTCAACATAGGTCCAGTCGTTTTCAATGTAAACTCTTACAGTTTTTGCAGTTTCAGTCTTGGTGGGATCATCGGGGTTAAACTGAACAAAATTCACACGCAGACAACCGATTTCTCCTTCATTTGCTGTGCGGAAATAACCGGTAAACTTATATGTACCGGGTGCAACCGCAAATACAGGAGCATATCTGAATCCGAGATAGTTTATGTTAATACGTGAAGCCTCAAGATAACCGCCGTTAGCGTCCTCCATCCATCTGAGGAGCTGTCCGCTGGTATCCCAGTTTATAAGAGAGTCTTCAACGTCAAAGCTTGACATAGGAAGCTTGTTGGTTTTCTTATCTTGTGTTGTCAGGGTGTTTTTAATGGAAAGAGAGCCTTGCCAGTTATCCGCGATGGCAGCCGTAACGCCCGTTCCAAGCACCGGAATGATGGAAACCACCATTACCAGTGCGAGAACAGCAGAAAGAATTTTATTTATTCTCATACGTGTTTCTCCTT
>JAFTTS010000072.1 GCA_017466685.1 Clostridia bacterium | reverse complement strand
TATTACCTCAATAACCGCGGCAAGAGTCTCTTTATGTTCCGTATCGGAAGCGAATCAATTGAGGAAGGTATTCGTATCACTGCTTCACATATCGACTCTCCGAGAGTTGACTTCAAGCCTCAGCCTCTCTTTGAGGACAGTGAGCTTTCCTTCTTCAAGACTCACTACTACGGCGGCATCAAGAAGTATCAGTGGGTTGCAACACCTCTTTCGCTTCATGGCGTTATCTGCAAGCCCGACGGTGACGTTACCGTTTGCATCGGTGAGGATGAAAGCGATCCTGTATTCTATATCACCGACCTTGCACCTCATCTTGCACAGCTTCAGTATCAGAAGCACGTCGGCGACGCTATCACGGGTGAACAGCTAAACGTACTCGCGGCAAGTGAGCCTTACGATGACGAAAAGGTTTCCGATAAGGTTAAGCTGACCGTTCTTTCGATGCTTAACGAAAAGTACGGCTGTACAGAGGCAGATCTCATCAGCTCCGAGCTTTGTGCCGTCCCTGCAACCAAGGCACGTGACATTGGTTTTGACCGTTCGATGATCGGTTCTTACGGACATGATGACCGCGTTTGTGCATATCCGTCTATCACTGCTATGCTTGAATCCGAGGACTCACCGCACACACTTCTCAATATCATCGCAGATAAAGAAGAGGTCGGCTCAGACGGTGTTTCGGGAATGCAGTGTGCACTTCTATCTGATCTTATCGAGGAGATCGCAATTGCACTCGGCGGCAACCCGAGAGTGGTACGTGCAAACTCCAAGTGTCTGTCGGCTGACGTTAACGTTGCTTATGATCCTAATTTCCCCGAGGTGTTTGAAAAGCGCAATACTGCATATCTCAATCACGGTGTCGTTCTCTCGAAGTATACGGGTGCACGCGGTAAGTCGGGTACATCCGATGCGGCGGCAGAGTTTGTTTCGTTTGTAACTAATACCTTCAACGAAAACGGTGTTGATTGGCAGATGGCAGAGCTTGGTAAAGTTGACCTCGGCGGCGGCGGAACTGTTGCAAAGTTTATTGCCAACAATAATATAGACGTTATTGACCTCGGCGTTCCGGTTATTTCCATGCACGCTCCTTATGAGCTTGTTGCGAAAAATGATGTTTACATGGTACACAAAGCCGTTAAGGCATTTTATAAATAATTTTTAAGGAGTAAAAATAATGAACGAGATTCTTAAAAAAATCGGACTTTACGGTATCGTACCCGTAGTTAAGATTGATAATGTTGACCAGGCTGTACCGCTTGCACGTGCACTTTGCAAGGGTGGACTTCCCGTTGCGGAGATCACCTTCCGTACAGCTTGTGCGGCTGAAGCTATCAAGCGTATCACAACCGAGTTCCCGAATATGCTCGTCGGCGCAGGAACTGTACTTACACCCGAGCAGGCTGATGCGGCAGTTGCGGCAGGTGCAAAGTTTATCGTTTCTCCGGGACTTAATCCCAAGGTTGTTAAGCACTGCACTGAGATCGGTGTGCCGATAACTCCCGGCTGTGCTAATCCCTCCGATATTGAGGCTGCACTTGAGCTCGGACTTGACGTTGTTAAGTTCTTCCCGGCAGAAGCGGCAGGCGGTCTTCCCATGATCAAGGCTATGAGCGCACCTTACGGCAACCTCAAGTTCATGCCGACCGGCGGTCTCAACGAATCGAACATTCTCTCTTATCTCAAGTTTGGCAAGATCCTCGCTTGCGGCGGAAGCTACATGGTATCAGCTGACCTCATGAACGCAGGTGAATGGGATAAGATCACCGAGCTTACACGTAACGCTGTAATGCAGATGCTCGGATTTGAATTAAAGCACGTTGGTATCAACTGCGAAAACAAAGAGCAGGCAGGCAAGGCACTTTCGCTTATCGAAACCATGTTCGGCTTCGCAGGTAAGCACGGTAACAGCAGTGCATTCGCAGGCAGTCAGATCGAGCTTATGTACGAGCCTTACCTCGGAACTAACGGTCACATCGCTATCGGAACAAACTTCCTTGAGCGTGCTATTTTCTATTTTGAAAACATGGGCGTTAAGTTTAACGAAGCTTCGAAGAAATATAACGACAAGGGCGCTCTTGTTGCGATATACTTCGAGGATGAGATCGCAGGCTTTGCGTTCCATCTTGTTCAGAGCAAGTAACATATAAAACAGAAATCGACAGAGTGGTTAGCTTCTCTGCCGATTTTTTATTTACATACAATATTTTTCAATAAACTCAACCACTGGAGTCGGATCGTCGAGTGAATGGGGATGGTGTTCGCAGTTCTCTTTGAGAATCGTTTTAACATGACCGCCTGCCGCTTTGACTCGCTCGGCAGTTATCGCACCGTTTCTTTCCCAAACGACTGTGGTGTCTGCAAGTCCCGCGACGATTATGAGTGGTATATCTGCAATTTTCTCGGCTTTGTCGATCGGGTTGCCGTCAAAAAAGGGAAGTGTTTCATCAGTCAGACCGTATAAGCTCATACATTCTTTTCGCTCACGTGTACCTTTCATGTCATCACGGCAGGGCCAATCGCGGATATCCTGTACGGGTGCATCAAGATAGATACCGCCAACGCAGTCGGGATATTCTGCCGCATAGTTGACAGCATAAAGTCCGCCGCGTGAGAAACCGAACAGCACGGGTTTTCCCGAGAGTCCGAGAGCGACTGTCACAAAATCCTGAAACTCATGCATCATAGCAAGTGAGCTCGGTGCGCCGTACATATCGCTGACGTTATGGTAAATGATATGCCAGCCTTTTTCGAGAAGTGTCTTATCAACTGTATCAAACGCCTCAAAAAATTCCGTACGCCATACAGTCGGGTTACCCTCAAGCGGTTCATCGGGGATGACGACAAGTGATTGTCTGCCGTTCAGGGTGAATTTCCGAATCGATGACGTATCGGTGTAACGCTCGTTTGAGAGAAATCTGTATTCGAAAAGCGTTCCGCCGTCAGCGCTGACCGATGGATCTTCCGAAACGCCGAATGCGCTCGGTTGACCGTAAGCGTTGTATGATATGCTGACGTACTTGGTAGTTCTGTCAAGCTGCCAACCTTTATCGATACCGTCTGTGGTTATCGGTTCGGTTTCGGCAATTTCAGTTGCAATAGCGTCTGTTATGATTTCTTCCGTTTCAGGGAGCTCATCAGAAAAAGAAGGTGAACCGCAGGCGAAAAGGTTCATTGTCCAAAGCATAAGAATGATAAGTGACAGTAATCTTTTCATAGCGATTCACCCGTTATATTATTTTGTTAAGATTAAAGAGCCTTTACGATAGCTTCTGTATCGGAAGCGATGACAAGCTCCTCGTCAGTGGGGAGTACCCAAACCTGAACCTTGGAAGCGTCTGTCGAAAGCTTAACATTGTTGGGCTGACGGAGAGTCTTAGCATTAAGCTCGTTGTCAATCTTGATGCCGAGGAAGTCCATATCAGTGCAAGCACGCTCACGAAGCTCGGGGTTGTTCTCGCCCATACCTGCGGTGAATACAACAGCGTCAAGACCGTTCATTGCAGCTGCGTACATACCGATGTACTTCTTAACCTGATATGCGAGGATGTTAGCCGCAAGCTCTGCACGCTTGTTGCCCTCGAGGATTGCAGCCTCAATGTCACGGCTGTCGGAGGAAAATCCGGAAACTCCGAGGAAGCCGCACTTCTTGTTCATGAAGTCGCTCATTTCGCTCGGTGTGTAGCCCTCATGCTCCATGATGAATGTTACGATTGCAGGGTCGATAGAACCGCAGCGTGTACCCATTTCAACACCGTCAAGGGGAGTGAAGCCCATCGAAGTGTCGATAACCTTACCATCCTTAACAGCGGAGATCGAGGAACCGTTACCGATGTGGCAGGTTACGATCTTGGTGCCCTCGGTCTTGCCGAGAATCTTGCACATTTCGCCTGCAACGAAGCGGTGAGATGTACCGTGTGCACCGTAGCGGCGGATGGAATACTTCTCATACATTTCGTACGGAATCGGATACATCCAAGCGTAATCGGGCATTGTCTGATGGAAAGCTGTGTCGAATACGAGAACCTGGGGAACACCGGGAAGCTCGTTTGTGATACCCTCGATACCCATAAGGTGTGCGGGAGTGTGGAGAGGAGCTAAGTCAATGCACTTATTGAGCTTTTCGATAACCTCGGGAGTTACGAGAACAGACTCGGAGAAGTAAGCACCGCCGTGAACGACACGGTGACCAACTGCTTCGATCTCGCTCATCGACTTGAGACAGCCATACTGCTCGGAAACGAGAGTGTCAACGAGGATCTTTGTAGCTACAGAGTGGTTCGGCATTGCGAGCTCTGCAACATAATTTTCCTTGCCGGGCATTTTGTGGGTGATCTTGCCGTCGATACCGATTCTCTCACAGATACCCTTTGCGATAACTTCGTAGGTAGCGGTGTCGAAAAGCTGATACTTAAGCGACGAGCTGCCTGCGTTTACAACTAAAACTTTCATGATTTTTCCTCCGTATAATATTGCATTTATAATTATTTTATGGTAAAATAAAACTATACACTATATTGTAACATAAATTTTTCATAATTTCAATAGGTATTGTGAAATTTATGCCGATTTTTTGTTATCGGAGAGTGAAAATGAAAATTTACGCCGTTATTTCGGAATTTAACCCGTTTCACAACGGACACAAATATTTAATCGACACCCTGAAAAAGGACGGTGACTCTGCCGTTATTGCCATTATGAGCGGCAGCTTTGTCGAGCGCGGTGGTGTTTCGATCATTGATAAATACGCACGTGCCGAAGCGGCTGTTTTGTGCGGAGCTGACCTTGTACTCGAATTGCCTGCGCCTTGGTGCTTTGCCGGAGCGGAGTTCTTTGCGCTTGGCGGTGTTTCGGTTGCGAATGGACTCGGTATTGTCGATTCTCTCGCGTTCGGAAGTGAATCGGGTGAAACGTCATCGCTCATCACTTGCGCCGATAATCTTTCGTCCGAGAAATTTACGACTGCTCTTGAAGCGGCACGTATATCAAGACGTGATATTGGGATAGCGACGCTTCGTGCAGATGTTTACAAGGAGCTTTTCGGTGAGAGCGAGCATTTTGTCGGCTCAAACGATCTTCTGGCACTTGAATATATCCGTGCGCTTAAGCGTCTTGGCAGTGATATCACACCAACCGCCATAAAACGTATCGGCGAGGTGTACAATTCCGAAGAACTCACCGAAATATGCTCGGCGACCGCTATACGCCGTGTCATTGCTCCCGAAATAAGCGATTATTCCGGACGCGATCTGTCACGTTATATGCCGAAGCCATCTTACGATATTCTTGAACGTGAACTATCAGAGGGACGTATATATGCTCTTAGCCGTCTTGACACTGCTGTGCTGTCGTTTCTTCGCGGACGCGGTGCAGAATCGCTTTTGGGGATTATGGAGGTGTCAAGCGGTATCGAAAACCGTCTTGCGGCTCTTGCGACAGACTTACGCACCATCGAAGAACTTACCGCGGCGGCCAAAGGCAGACATTATTCCAAGTCGCGTATACGCCGTTTGTTGATTGCGTCGCTTCTCGGTATTACAATGCATGATGTTGAGACCGCTCCGGAGTTTACAACGCTACTCGCCGCAAATTCACGTGGACGTGAGCTGCTTGCACTGGCAAGAAAACGTGCGACTATCGCGATTCTCTCACAACAATCAGCATCAAAGGAGCTTGACGGTCTTGCCGCAGAATAGTATGCACG
>JAFTTS010000071.1 GCA_017466685.1 Clostridia bacterium | reverse complement strand
GGGTGCTTCCTCGATAAGTCCTATGAATACCACAGAAGTGTTCAGACCCGGACGTTACGCTATAACCGGTATGTTCAGAGCACACAACGACAGTGCAGTACTCACAGCAAACGCCAAGGATGCCGTACTGTTCACTCAGAGTGCAAAGGAGTCGTTTGAGCTCGGTGAAAGCTGGAGTGAGGTGACGTTCATACTCGACACGCTTGTCGATATTAATTACACGGACATTGCAATCAATTTCACAGATGACATTGACCTTGTTTATATCGAAATCGAGCCGATTGAAAGCTATGTATCGTTGGAGAGCGTAAATTCCGGAACGATCATGCTGATCCTTATGCTCAAGAAGCTTAAAAATTCCGTGACCGAGGATAATTTGCTTGGCAGTGCTGTGAATAAGGCTTCGCTTCGTGATTGGTCATACGGCGATCAGACGCTTACCTATCACAAGGATGAGGACGGTGATTACCTGCGTGCATCAAATATCACGAGCAACATTGCCGGATTTACATATGAGCCGGGTATCAAGCTTCCTGCAGGTATATATTTCTTCTCAGGTGAATTCCGTGCCGCAAACGAGGGCGATGTAACCCGTATTCGCGTTATGGCAGGTGACAAAACCGGAATCAGCGAGTTTACGAACGAATGGAAGAAGCTCGAATTTACCTTTGAGCTTACCAAATCAGCCCCGCTTTCGATCAAGATCTGCGGTGCACCGTCTGCGCTTGATATTCAGGATTACGAATTCAGAAATCTTTCGCTTATAAACAGCGATAATTATCCCGGCGGTTATAACTTCTATCCGCAGGGTACATTCGAGCAAGAGGGCACAAACGGTTGGTATTCGCTTTACGGCGGTATTTACGGACGTGTCACCTGGACAAAGGAAGAGGACGGAAACATTTATCTCTCGTTTGTCGACCGCGCACTCTGTCATGATGGCGTAAAAGTTAACACAGGTATCACGCTTGTTCCGGGTGCGAAATACACCGTTTCGTATGACATCCGTGCAACGAATCCCGGTGAGGAGCTGACGGTCAGAGCATTTGCAAATGACAGCGAGCTTATCGTTACGGAGAATCCTTCAAACGAAAACGGCAACGAGTTTGACATCACTCATGAATGGCGACACGTTGATTCGCAGTTTATGGCAAGTGAACGCGAAACTCTTTATCTCTCGATAAGAGGCGGTCAGGATACGGTCGAGGATATCAGATCGTTCGACTTTGACAATGTTGTTATAACCAAGGTTGGCGGAGCGAGCGAAGATGACCTCTATCCCAAGGGAAGCTTTGACGACAAGAATCTGACTCTCAACGCATGGGGACAGAGCTACGGCAGCGTTAAGATCACATGGAACGTCGAAAATGGTGATGATGGTTACGTAACTCTCAGTGAACGCAATCCCATGTATGCCGCAGGAACATTTGCGACTGTTAAAGCAGAGCCGGGCACGACATATATCATTTCCTATGACATTCGTACGACCAACAAGGGTGATACAATGGGCGTTCGTGCACGTATCAATGACGATGATATTTTCGTCAGCCACGCTCGTAATGCTTACGGAAACGAATATTGGATAAATGACGAATGGATGCACGTTGAATCAGTGTGGACCGCAAAGACCGATGACGTAATCGTATTCTCAATAAGAGCAGGCTCCAATGTGGAAACAGACCAAAAGGATTTTGACATCAACAACCTGAAAATCGCCATTGCGCCGTAAAAATCCTATAGCTTGATTAAGGAGAACAAAACATGAAAATTAAAAATTTGATTTCGGCTTTTCTTACAGCTGTAATTGCAGTGTCGTCACTTTCCGTTTTTCAGGCGGAAGTGGCGGCTGATATCGACGATCACTGGGATGCGCCGCTTTCTATTCCTGCATCCGAGCTTCCCGAGGATAATCTTCTGCCGCGTTCACACTTTGATGAAGCGACCTGTATCAAGAACGACTGGAATCTTCAGGGACAGCGTATGATCCACTATAAAGACGCTAACGGAGGTTATCTCGAGGTCAGAGATATGAAGCTCGGTTATGTTGGCTTCCTCTATTACCCGGTATTCGACATTGAACCCGGAACATACAAGTTTACGGGCTACTTCCGTACGGCGGATATCGATGAGGTGTCGCGTATACGTGTGCATTTCCTGCAGTACGATGGAGAAAACGCAGGTGAGGCTGACATTTATATAAACAACGAGTGGGTAAAGGTTGAATATTATGTCACCCTTAACGATTACTTAAAGAGCATAAAGGTTTCCTGCGCAGGTCACGAAAACTATAAGCAGGCTTACTGTATTGACAATTATTCGCTCGTAAAGGTGGATGAGATTCCCGAAGACGCACAGACTGTATTCGGAACAGTTATCACTCCCGAGCAGGCTCTGCAGTCACAGCTCGATAAGCTTGAGTATGCACCGTATGATCCCGAAAAGGAAGCAGAGTATAACGTCAAGGGTATTATTATCAACCACGACAATATCAGCTTCCAGTCGTCGGTTTCAAAAATCGAAAATTACACATATGAAAATGTCGTTGAAACAGTAAAGCAGTTTGAGGGAACTCATATTACCGATTATTTTATATGCGTAAACGCAAATACAGCTACTTTTCCGTCACCGTCATGGACGGACTATATAGAGCTTTATGACAGATATTACGGAACAGAAGAATGGGATAAGCTGACAGATCCAGGTACGCTGACAGGTGCAAATTATCTTTACAATGAGCTTTATGCAGACTATATTGGTATCTGGCATGAGGTTTTGCGTGAGGTTAATATCAATCCGTGGCTTTCATTCCGAATGAATGACGTTCATGACATGGAGACAACCGTGCTCGATCCGGATAAGATATCCATAAACCTCTCCGATTTCTTCTACAATCATCCGGAGTACCGCCGTGTACAGCATCATGACTATGTAGGTTACATGGATTATGCGGCAGATTATACTTATCCCGAGGTTCGTGAGCATTATCTCTCGCTTATAAACGATGCGCTCAACCGTTACGACACATACGGCATCGAGCTTGACTTCCAGCGTGAAATGTACCTTTTCCACATTGGTGGCGAGTATAACGGTCTTGCGATAATGAATCAGTTTATGCGCGACGTTGACGACCTTGTTGCTATTTATGAGGAAAAATACGGTCATGAGATAAAAATTGCGACACGTGTCGGTTCAGATCCGTTAACCTGTGCAGATTTTGGTCTTGATGTTCCGACATGGGCTGCAGAGGGAACTGTTGATATGGTTATTGCCGCAAGCAGATGGGAGAATAATGACGGTGACATTCCCGTTCAGCTTTGGTGCTCCATTCTCCATCCGTTTGGTGTTGAAGTTGCAATGAGTATTGAAATGACAAACTTCAGAACTTGGGCAGGCGGAAACAGTGGCGGCGATACAATTGAGCTTGTGGCAGGTCTTGCATCCAATGCTTTCTCGCAGGGCGCAGATAAGGTTTATATTTACAACTATTATTGGAGTCCCGTTTCACAGCCGTACTTCAAGGATGTTGACAAGATAACAACCGATGACACCTATTGGAAGCTTAATTCCGGTGAGGGTTATTGGAATCTTATAACCTCCGTCGGTTCGCCTGATAAGCTTTTGACCATGGACCGCAGAATGCTCATATCCTACAATGATACAAAGCAGATCTGGAGACATAGCTACAATAATCAGGTTCCTGCAACCATCCCTTCAAACGGTGAGGCATATGCTTTCCGTATTCCCGTCGGTGACGTTTCGGATGGCTCGAAGCTTTATCTCAAGTTCTCCACCTCGGATGATTCGATCGTTGAAAATCCGCCTGTGGTTTACGTTAATTCAAAGCTCTGTACCTATAAGTGGCTCACTTACTGTGACGGTACTTTCACCGATAACAAGCTTTTGGTTTACGAAATTCCCGAAGCAGCTTATGACTATACATATATGGTGATCGAGATAATGGCGACGGATGAAAAATCCTTCGAAACCGATTATATGGAAATATATGTTGATGCGGCAGATTAAAAAATAATCATATACTTTCAGAAAAAAGCAAAGAGTCGATGAGATAAGTAAGGTCTCGTCGGCTTTTTGCGTACATGGTAGAAACTCAAGCGTCACTTGAATTTTATCGTGCATTTCAATATGAACATGATTGACTTTGAGTGTGTTTGCGTGGTATAATAACCTTAGAAAGAAATTTTCTTAAGGAGATCTGATATGACGACACTGATTAAAGACGGAAAAATCGCAACTCCCGATTGCTCCGGATTTATCTGCGATAATATACTAGCTTTTTTGAGAACTTTTCAAGGGATTACAGTAATCTTCAGTAATCAACCATCGTCGGATGCGTTATAAACAGATGGTTTGACTCAAATCGCGGTACGGTCAGTGGTGCTGTTCTTTGCGCAAACGGCTTCGGCGGTGCAGTTGCGGCACAGATCGTCACGCCGCTTATTTACAATGAAAACAACATCTTCGGATACCGTGATGCTTATAAGCTTATTGCGCTTCAATTTGTAGTAAGCGTGGCACACAAAGAACGCAAAAAAATTGAGAGCGAGCAGGGGATATAATATGCAGTATACGATAGAAAATGATCACATAGCGCGGATAACAATACCGTTTGCGGATATTTTTACATCGGTTTACATAATAAAAACGGATGTCGGTGTTATGCTCTTTGACACTGCATCATATGATACCGATGTTGATAATTATATATTACCGGTAATGCGTGAGATGGACATTTCCGAGTCAATGCTCAAATACATTTTCATCTCACACGATCACGGCGATCATTCCGGCGGACTTAAGCGTTTGCTTGATTTGTTCCCAAATGTGTCTGTAATATCGCGCTCGGCGGTACTCGAAGAAAAATATTCGTCTGATTCGGTTATCGTTCCATCCGATGGCGATTGTTTTATGGATGTGCTTCAAGTCGTAACGATTCCGGGACATACATATGACAGCTCCGCAATTTACGATAAACGCACCAATACGCTCATAACCGGCGATTGCCTGCAGCTTTACGGCGTATACGGTTCGGGTGCATGGGCGACGAATGTTGTTTTGCCGGTTGCATATACGGATGCTCTGAATAAAATTGGTTCTATGGAGATCGAGACCATCCTTGCTTCACATGACTACCATCCATACGGTTATAGAGCGCATGGCAGAGAAGAAGTGAAGCGCTACATTTCAGCCTGCACCGAAGCACTCGATTTTATAAAGCGTCTCATAACCGATAATCCGACGATGGATGATAATGAGATAGCGAAAGCGTTCAGCTCCAATGGACTTCCGACGCTTTCATCCGAGGTTGTCAAAGAAGTAAGATGTGAGCTTGCCGCTAAATCATAATAGTACTTGATTTTTCTCGGATATTATGATATAATTGTCATATCAAATATCGGAGGCTAAATATGCAAAAAAAGAAAAAGCTCCCCGAATCGAACTGCGAAACCTGCGAGTTTTACGATTGGGATGAGGATATGCAGGAAAACGTCTGCATCGCGAATCTTGACGAGGATGAATTTTACCGCATGATGTCAAGTCCGCGTTGCCCGTTTTACAAATACTATAACGAATATAAAAGCGTTCAGAAGCAGAACTAAAAAAATGCCGCAGCCGTTTATATGACTGCGGTATCTTTATTTTTCAGTATTATTTTTTCTGCCTGACGTATCAGCGGTATATTGTATGTATTCCTTGAAAAGACCTCATACAGTGAACAGTATTTATCAACCAGGGTGATAATGACACTTTCGCGGTACTTTGGTATTTTCGTTATCGTTAAGGGGAACATATGCTTTCTTATGATATCCGCTTCACGTTCGGTAAGCTTAAAATCCTTTGAGGCATTCTGCCAGGCGGTCAAGGGGTGAGAAAAGCCGTGCAGTCCGTTTGGAGGAAAGGCGTTATAGTGCCAGTCGTAAAGAAAATAATCGTGAAGAAGTGCGCCGCGTATCAATTCGTCTGATGCAAATCTGTGCTCGCCGAGCTTTATTGCCCATTTGTAACAGTGATAGGCAACGGCGATGCTGTGTAAAAGACAGGATGTATTTCCGTGTTGGGTATATCCGGCTTGGCTTGAGAGACGAGAGGTCCTTGCGAGCTCGGTGACGATTTTCAGAAACCGTTTCTTTTGAGTGTCAGTCATGATTTTTTACCGCTGTTTTTCTTCTTGAAGCCGCGGATTGCGCTCTTATGACGGCGCGCGACTGATTTATCTTTTGTTGATGAATGTTTGATTATATCTCTTACACGTCTTGTCTGAGAGGTGGAAAGGGCGTTCTTCTTGCCGTTTTTCTTTACGTAGTCAACCAATTTTTCCGTACGGATGACGTTATCATAGCTCTTTGAGAATGTGACCTTGCGCGAGGTGAAAACAACAACGCTGTATATCGGTACGTTATACTGTCCCTCGCTTCGAAGCAGCTCACCGACTATCTTTGTGTGCATTTTATTCTGCCACAGGGGATTATAGAAGGAGATCTTCTTATCGTTATAAGTCTGCCACCAATATTTCTCATCGGGACAGCGTATCGAGCCGTTGTGACTTTTAACCTCAACAACACATATACCCGAGCGTGTTACCACAAGGTGATCGATCTCGGCGTACTTTTTTTCTTCGCTTTTCAGATATTGAATGTATATCCCCGAAAACACCGCTTCGGCACCGAATGCCTTCTTTAAAAGCGCGTCGATTCGTTCTTCGCTTTTCTGACCGTAGCTTTCGATTTTACGCCGTCTTGCGGATGTTTGTATTTTGATGAGCAGAACAAATACGATAACGGAAATCAGTATCACCGCCGCCAGTGAAGCTGCTAAAATAATAATCAGCTTTTGTGTATCGTTCATGTTTATCCTTGAAATTTTAAGTATTTTATGAATTTATATAACTGTACAAAAGGGGGACGGACAGCCCCCCTCGATAATTTTATCCCCGATTATTCGATGCTCTGAAGATAGTTTACAACATCGCTGACGGTGATGAACTTAGAGAGCTGATCGTCATCGATCGTGACACCGAGCTTATCCTCGCAAATAAGAATAAGATCGGCAAGCTCAAGCGAGTTGATTCCAAGGTCGGTTGTTAACTCGGCTTCAAGTGTGATCAGCTCTTCGTCAACTCCGAGCTCGTCAACAAGGATGCTTTTAAATTGTTCAAACATTAGTATGTACCTCCATATGTGCAG
>JAFTTS010000070.1 GCA_017466685.1 Clostridia bacterium | reverse complement strand
TTAGTTGTATTTAGCTCTAAAATAATTGAAAACAGCTGAAAACAGACTGAAGCAGATTGATTTCGTTCATATTCAGATGAAATCCAACAGAAACAAGATGTTTTCAATCGTTTTCGGCTGTGATTTGGAATTTTCAAGCTGTTTCGTGTCGGAGCACACCACGTCCTTTTGACTTACCCTCTCGCAGTTTACGTATTCCCGAAATATACCCGTACCCGTGGCGCGTTCTCCCATTCTCTGCATTGCCGATCTATTTGAAAATAATAAAAAAATATCGTATAATATTTATAGAAAGTTGAAAAAGACTTTCGAAAATATATTTAGGAATAATTAAGGAGGCAAAATTATGCCATATACAAACATGGACAGATTCCACATTCTTTAGAACGTCGATGATGTAAATCTCCGTTATGCTCTCCAAAAGGGGCAGATGCTTGACAACCTTGCCGCGGTACGCGAGAGGGAACAGCTAATCGAAGAAATCGCCGAGCGTGTTATTGCGCGACTTGTTGTGTCTGCGGACGTGTCCCAAGCGATATTCCGCATAGACGAGCTGAAACGTGCCATAAATAGCCTTGGCGGAAGGGAGGTGTAATAATGCAAAATCAAACCTTCCCCAATCAGAGAACGGTTATCGTGTACCGTGAGGCTGTCAAAACAGATTTTCTCGGAATAAGTAATGCTAATTGGCAAGCCGCGGCACGCGACCTCGGAGCACACGCCTTTTTGCTTTATATCTACCTTGCTTGCAACAAGGACGGTTTCAATCTTGCCCTCTCGCAAGCAGATGTTTTACAAACTATTGGAATGCCGCGCTCAACCTATCACGACCAATTCCATAGACTTGTTGCAAAGGGGTATTTAGTGAATACTCACGGCAATACATACGCCTTTTTTGAAAAGCCGCAACCGCGCGACGTATCACAGCAAAAGAATGATAAGTTATCTGACGGACAGCAAAATCCGGCAAATGATATAGAGCCTCCGCAAGTCGCTCAAAATAATCTGCAAGGTAGTATAGAAATAAATATAAATACAGAAACAGATAATGAAACAAATAATAATATAAACGAGCTTGAAAAGTATATTCCAAAAGTAAAAGAAATCACAATACCGATACCACAGAGAGAGGGGAAGAACGACAAATTTATAAGACCGAAGAAGGGAGAGTTTATTTTCTGATATGGCAACCTATGAAGAAAACCTATACAACTATTTAAAGCGCAAAGGACTTGGAGAAAAGTTCGACCACGCAGGAATCTACTGCATCCGAGTTGGTGGGAAAATCGTTTACATTGGCAAGAGCTACAATATGCTACAACGCATGGCATAGCACAAAGTACGCATAAAAAAGCAAAGTGAATGCAAATACCGCATACTTGCGGAAGCCGAGCGCAGAGGGCACACAGTGCGTTTTGACGTGCTCTATGATGCTTCGTCTGTTGGATATGATAACATTACCGAAGAACTCGGACGTATGGAGGGCGAGTTTATACGGCGGTACAGACCTATGCTGAATACGTAGATACCGCACGCCGATAATTGGCGTAAGTTTGATGTTGTGTCGCTCGATGCTAAATAGATACTTGAAAGACTGCTGAATGAAGAAACGGGAGCTTGATACTCCCGTCTTCCTCTGTGTTTTTCCGTTATTGCCGTGTCGTGTCCATTTTGATTTTTGTGCTTGTAGCTTTTATTCGTGCGAGTGGTGATATTTCATCATAGTTCTTTGCGATGTCCGCATCGAAAATTGTGCAGTAAAGCTTTGTCATATCAAGCGTTGAATGTCCGAGAAGCTTTTGAAGCGTGAACGCATCGCCGCCGCAGTCAATCAGATACTTTCGCGCAAACGTGTGTCGGAATAAATGTATGCTTGTCTTTTGGATTCCGCGGCTTTTGTTGTAGCGTGCTATTGCAAGGCGCAAGGCGTTCTCGGTCAGATATTCGCCGTACTCACTGCAAAAAAGATAATCGTCATCCGCGCCGCCGCGTATCTTCATATATTGCCGCAGAAGCTCTGCCATTTGAGAGCAGAGAGGGATAACAAGCGGCTTGCTGTTCTTGGTGTGTCGGGCGTACACAATGCGATTTTCGATATCCACATCGCGGCTTTGAATGTTTCTCACAGTCGCGGCGCGGCATCCGCTGTTTACAAGGAAATTAACAATGACGTAATTGCGGTAATCGGAGAAGGTGCAATTTTTCATATTTGGCTTTTGGAGAAGTGCCTTCAGTTCTGCATCGCTGTACGTTTCTTTTATCGTTTGAATACCCCGATACTTTTTCATATTAAGCTCGGTCAATCCCTCTCGGTTGCACCATGACAGAAATGCTTTCAACGTGATTGTGTAGCTCTTTATCGTGTTGGGCGAGAGGGAAGCATCCTGCATTGAAATTATCATATCGCGCAGATGCTCGGACGTAAGCTCGGCGATGTCTGTGCTCACGTCAAGATGCTTTGAAATTGCGTGAAAATGATGCCTATAAGTGTCGATTGTTTTGCTTTTTACGCCGTCAGACCGCTTGGTCAGCAGGAATCGCTCAAAGCATTCAGCGGCGTTTTCGTCAGATGTCATCGTGATTTTTAGACTTTTTTTCATGATTTTTCAGACCTCTTGGTTCGTTGATTTTTTAACCGAAAACAAGAGCTTGCCGTAAACAAGAAAAAGACCGAAAACGTCAGACGTCTTCGATCTTTTTTTCGCTTATGGTCGGAGTGAGGTGATTCGAACACCCGACCTCTTGGTCCCGAACCAAGCGCTCTACCAAGCTGAGCCACACCCCGAAATATATGTTGCCGCATCGCAACATGAATATTATAACAAAGTTTCGGGCGTTTGTCAATAGGGTTGAACGATTTTTTTGAAAAATGTTTTGCACTTAGCAGAGCTTTTCCATAATCCGCAGGTTCTCTCTGATGAAATAATCGTCTGCGTTTTCAACCATCGCATATGGGTGACGGTCGGTGAACTGTGTGATTTCGTAACCACCGCGGCATATCTGATCGTGTGAGGGTAAATATGCGTATGCACCGTTGGCGTTGGAGATTGTGAGTGTGTGCTGGTACGGACTGTATTCTCGCAGTCGAAGCGCGATTTCGGAAAAGACCTCGAACGGATAGGGAACAAGCACAACAGAATTGAACGCAAACAAAATTTGGCTAATCTCATTATGAGTTTCGCGTGCTTCGCCCGATTTTACTATCTCAAGACGTTTTTTGAAGGTGGCGTGTCTTAAACCGTTGAAGCCGGTGCGGTTCTCAATACTGTCAAGTCTGTCAAATTCTGCTTGAAGCTCTTTAAGCGGTGCAAGCTCGCGGTACGGTACTCTGATTACGTCCGATACCGATTTATAACATACCTCATTGTATTCCTTGATCGTTCTGTAAGCTCTCACGGCGTCAGTCGCGGCAACCGAACCAAGCTCACGTACATATGACATATCACCGATAGTCAGTCCGTTTGAAATGTTAGGGCCGGTATCGCCCATTGTACCGTTAACAAATACAGTCATCGCGCCGGTCTGTTCTTCCATGCGGTCTACCATGTATCCCGGCCAGTCACGGGTTATCTCTGTGTCGAAACCTGCCGCAGTTCCGTGACAACCATAGTGAATGAGGTTTGCGACGGGCTTGCGGTCATGCGTGACAAACGATAAAACTGTCATAGTCGGATCGTTGATGCCGTACGGATTTTGCCCTAGGTCTACCGAGCCGTCCTTCATGATCTGACGGCGGTTGATACCAACGTGACTCTCGGTCGTTCCGACTCCCATAAGTACGGGAACGGCATTTTGTACAGCGGCTTTGACGGCTTCAAGTGTACGCGGCTTGAAGGTGTTTTCGATATAATCTGTGTTAGCGTCACCCCAACCGGGAGTTGTTGTTAATGATGGTCCGGAATGTGTATGTATAGCCGCGAAAACTATGCGATCGGCGGCGATTCCTGTATGCTCACAGACAAGCTGCTGCATTTCTTTTGCGAGATCAACGGGAAGTGAACAGAGGTCCATACCGATAAGAAGTGCTTCGGGTTTACCGTTTCCAAAGGCGAGTGCGTTGATACGCAGGTCGTCATTTACTCTTGAAGCCGGACGTTTCTGACCGTAACCGTAGAGCAGTGTGCCGAGCGGCGGTGTGACTATGGTATTAGCGGCTCCGAGTACAAATTGTGTATTCATTATATAACACTCCTTTATGGTGCTTTTTCAGTAATTATAACTCGGAAAAATTATTTTGTCAATGCAAAACAAATTTTTTGGTACAAATTTCAATTATTATGGAACTATAGAAAACTGCACAGATTATTACATTGTAAAATTTGTAATTCATGCGTAATATGACTTGATTTTTGTCTTTTTATGTGATATAATCAAATTACACTTATAAAAGTGCAAAAAACACAGAGTAGACTGTGGCGCGTAAAGTGTCCCATGAACGGGGAGTTGTCTTGGGAACGAAGGGCAGATATGCCTGCGGTGCTATGGTCGCATCCCGCTGTTACATAACGGAGATATCTCCTATATGTGGCAATACGGAATGTCATTTTAAGGAGGTATTTTTTTATGCAAAAACAAGATTTAAGTAATGCCAAGCTTTACAGTCATTCGGAATATTGGCGTGATGCTATGGTGCAGCTGTTCGATGTCAGAATCCTTTGTGCAGCCGCAATTCTGATCGCACTTCGTGTGGTTCTGAAATCGGTACAGTTTCCGGTTGGTCCTGAGCTTAATGTCCAGATCGGATTCTTTGTCAACGCTCTCGGCGCGACCATATTCGGCCCGGTCGTTGCCATTATTGCGGCCGCTATAACCGATACGCTCGGCTGTATTTTCTTCCCGACGGGCCCTTATTTCTTCCCGTTTATCTTCGTTGAAATTGCAGGCTCGCTGATATTTGCCCTGCTTTTATGGAGAAGAAAGCTTTCTGCAACACGTATCATCATATCGCGTTTCCTCGTTGTTGTGGTCTGTAACTTTATATTGAATCCTTCGCTTCTTATTATATATTATCAGATGTTTTATAATGGTAAGGCGTATGAATTTATCACAGTTCCGCGTGTTATGAAGAATATTGCGCTTTTTCCCGTGGAAGCATTGTTGCTTGTCCTCTTCCTTGGTGCAATGATACCGGCTCTTGTTAAGCTTAAAATAGTTCCAAAGGCACAGGATACGGTTATCAAGCTTAAAAAGAAACACTATATATTACTTGCGGTTTTATTGGTCCTCGCGATTTTGATCGTTGGAGTGTATTATTCGTTCTATCTGCCGACACAGCCGAAGTCGGTATCACAGGAAAGCGAGAATAAAGCCGTTAAGCTGACGCTGCGTACCGAGCAAAGAACATACGATTCCGACGAATTTGACATTGAAGCACCCTTGCCGATCAAGGTCACGCTGAAAAATCAGAGTGAGGATGCTGTTATCGATTACGTGGACGGATGGTATGATATTGCTCTTGTTGACGCGGACGGCACTGCTATACCTGCCGAGCTTGTCGGAACAGAGGGCTCGTTTGTATGGCAATGGATGGAAGCCACGGACATTCCCGACGGAAAGTACACCGCAAAGGCAACCGTAAACGTAACGGTTAACGGTGAGCCTGTGGAACTTTCGGTTGAGTATCCCATCAAAATAAAATAACAAAAATCAAGCAAGGTTGAACACATAACGTCAGCCTTGCTTTTCTTTATCTATACATCAAGTGAATTTTTAAATTCCGTCGGACTCATTCCCGTGATACGCTTGAAGACACGCGAGAAATACTGCGGATTGTCAAACGAAAGCTTATCCGATATCTGTGCGAAGTTAAGCCTGCCGTCGCGTATCATTTGTTTCGATTTATCTATCTTAACGCGGACCGAATAATTTGCGATCGTTTCGCCCGTCTGTTCACGGAAAAGGCGACTTAAATAGCTTTTGCTGTAGCCGAGTGATTCACAGATATCACTCACACGAAGATTACCGTCCGAGCTGTTTTCGAGCAGTGCCTTTATTTCCTTAACAAGATGATTTTCCATACTTTCCTTGGTTGGGAATACGTTCGTTTCTCCCTTTTTGGTGATACTGCGGATCAGGAAAATAAGCAGCTGCTCAAGGTATGTTTTGATGAGCTGTTCACCGCCTATCGGGGCGTCACTTTTCTTCACAAGCTTTTTTAAATTCGGATCGTTTTTCGGAATGATGTATGTACGTTCGGCTTCTTTTATTACGGACGAAATGAAGCTTTTCAGTGTTTTATCAAGCATGGTATGATATTTTTCAAAATATTGCATCGCCGGAGAATTACATACAAATGATGCCACAAAATAATCGGGTGCGCTGTCGAGTGCGCGTATGGAATGAAATTCGTTCGGACGGTGGAAAACGATCTCTCCTTGACCGAGAACTATTTCTTCATCGTCACATTTTATCTGAACCTTGCCCTTGTCAACGTAAACCATCTCCCAGAAATTGTGACTTTCTCCTGAAAAGACGAAGTTTTTATCAAATTCATAATAGTGTATTGTAACGATCTTCGATATATTAACGATGCTCGGCAGTCCCGTTTTGACATATGTAAGTTTCATATTCATCCTCGCGTTTTACGTGCTGTGCACAAAAATGAACGTATACGGTAAAAAAATGACTGTTATTCACAGCTTATATGATGTACAATTATTATACCATATATTTTTGAAAAATGCAAGGAGGAAAATTATGAAAAAAGGTATTAGTATCTGGTCGTTCCCGGCGGCACCGCTCTGCAAGAATTTTGAGCTTGCAAAGGATGCGGGCTTTGACGGCGTTGAGGTTGCGCTCGACGAAGTTGGTGAGCTCTCGCTTGAATCGTCCGAGAAGGACATTCTTGCCGTTGCAAACCAGGCAAAGGACAACGGTATCGAGCTTTACAGTGTTGCTTCCGGTCTTTACTGGAGCTACTGGCTGAACGCTGACTGTGAAAAAGAAAGACAGAAGGCAAAGGACATCGTGAAATGTCAGCTCGACACTGCAAAGCTGCTCGGATGCGAAACTATACTCGTTATCCCGGGTTGTGTACACGCAGACTTCTCCGGTCATCCCGAAAGAGTTATCGACTACAAGACATCATACGAGAGAAGCTTTGAGGCAATCTCGGAGCTTAAGGAACACGCCGAGAAGGTTGGTGTTTCGATCGGTCTTGAGAACGTATGGAACAAGTTCCTCACCTCGCCGATGGAAATGCGTGACTTCATTGACAAGATAGACAGCGATTATGTCGGAAGCTATCTCGACATCGGTAACACTCTCGCAAACGGTTTCCCGGATCACTGGGTGAGAATCCTTGGCGATAAGATCAAGAAGGTACACTTCAAGGATTACCGCGTTGTTGCCGGTGGTCTGCATGGTTTCGTTGATCTGCTCGCAGGTGACGTAAACTATCCCGAGGTCATGAAGGCACTTGCCGAGGTTGGCTACGACGGATGGGTAAGCGCGGAGATGATCCCGAATTACAAGTATTATACAGAAGCAATCATTTACAACACATCGTGTTCGATGGATAAAATTCTTGGGAGGAAATAAGTTATGTTAAAAGTAGGTTTGATCGGATGCGGATTCATGGGTGCAATGCACGTGAACTGCTATAAGAATATTGAGGGCGTTGAGATCACTGCGCTTGCCGACGTCAGAAACGAAAAGGCTGTAGCTCTTGCAGAGGGAACAAACGCAAAGCTTTACGGCGACGGTATGGAGCTTATCGCAAATGCAGATGTTGACATAATCGACATCTGTCTGCCGACGTTCCTGCACGCAAAGTACGCTCTTGCAGCAATGGAAAAGGTTAAGTATCTCTTCCTTGAAAAGCCTGTAACGCTTACTACTGCCGAGGCTGATGAGCTTCTCAAGAAGAGCAAAGAATGCGGCTGTAACGTCCAGATCGGTCAGGTTATCCGTTTCTGGGATGAGTATGTTGTACTCCGTGATATGCTCGCAAAGGGTGAGCTCGGTAAGGTCGTAAACGCAAACTTCCGTCGTCTCAGTCCTCGTCCCGACTGGGGTTGGGAGGATTGGTCAACCACCTTCGAGCGTTCCGGCGGTGCAGGTCAGGATCTTCATATTCACGATATTGACTTCGCTCTCTCCATTTTCGGTGAGCCAAAGAAGCTTTATTCGGTTCAGAACCTGATCGGAGAAAAGTGCTCCTATGTTAA
Source organism: Clostridia bacterium (assembly GCA_017466685.1). Taxonomy (GTDB): domain Bacteria; phylum Bacillota; class Clostridia; order Oscillospirales; family CAG-272; genus Flemingiibacterium. The sequence goes on along the minus strand of JAFTTS010000070.1, from coordinate 6,485 downwards.
CACACTCATGCAGTATGACGATTTTGTTGTCGGCGTTGAGGGCACATGGGATCTCCCCGCATCTCATCCTTTTGAGGCAACCTTCCGTGTTGTTTGCGAAAAGGGTGTTGTTGAGAACGCAGGCGGAAAGTTCATGCTCTACACCGATAAGGGTGCAGAGGAGATCAAGCTCGAAAAGAAGAAGATCGGCTCGACCAACGCAGGCGGTAACATTTCCGACCTCGGCGGTTACTATAACGAGCTTCTCTATTTCACCGCTAAAGCTGCAGCAGGCGAGAAGATCGAGGATGCCACCATCGAGGACGGCGTTGCTTCGCTCAAGTTCTTACTTGACAAGGAGCTTTCGTTTGGCGCATAATTTACACAGCTTCTAATCCATTTCTTCCATAAAAAGCAAAGGGAACTGTCACGGTTAAATTCGGGCAGTTCCTTTTGCTTATATTCCGAGTATTATTGCGGCTAAGGCTAAAAGCGTTGAGATAAGCTGCTTTTTTGAAAGCTTTTCCTTGAAAATGATAAGTGACAGAAGTGTGGTTGCGATTATGGTAAGCGCAGAGGTTGCCACGCTGAAAACAGACAGATTCATAAGAGCAACAGCCCATATCATTACAAGTGAATCGAGATTGCTGAGTATCGTACGGCTGAATATGTTGAGCGTTTGCTTTATGCTGAACGGCTTCACGATTTCTTTGACGGTGCTCTTTTTTGAGAGAAGAAACGCCGGAAGAATAATGACACAGACTGCGGCTATGATAAGATTTGTGAGAAGGCAGAAGGATTTTTCATCACACACACGTGTATCCAGCGTATAAAGCTTGGTTATTACCATTACGGCGCCGTTATCTATGAAAAACAAAAGATAGATAAAGAAGCTGTATTTGCTGTTTTTTGATTGACTTATTTCATAGGAAAGTAATACCGCGGCCAGTAGGAGAAACACGGCTATGACAGCTTTTGCGGAGGGAATATCCTGCAGTACAACCGCACTGAATAAGGTTGAAATGATGACACCGCCGGAGGTTGATATTATGTACACCATCGGCATGGTTGTTTTCCCGAGGGCAAGTATCATGAGGATGATGTTAAGTGCCACTGTGAGTGCAAAAACCGCACTGTATATAAATGTCGGGAGGTTAACGTTCAGGCGAAAACCGTTTAAGATGAAAAGGAAAACCGATGCAAAAAGACTGTTTGTCAGGTTGTATTTTGTGAAATTAAGAGTTGTGTTGTCAAAATTTCTCTGAAATGATTTCGAGAGTGCACTGTTGGTCGCGTCAAGCCCGGTTTTGAGTATGAGCAGTAAATATGCAAGCATGGGAATGCCTTTCTGTATCGAATTTGATTTTTGTCTTAAATTATAAAAGTTATGACTTATATTATACCATCTTTTGTCTTGACAAAGCAAGTCATTTCATTGTATAATTAAAGACAACAGAAAAAATTAAACCGATAAGAGGGATTTATGGAACTCAGAACGGAATATTTTATTGAACACTGCGATGAAATCGGCTGTGAATGTCATGTAAATGCCGAGCTTGAGGTTGTCTTTGTGGAAGAGGGAAGCGTCAGCGTGATGTGTGAGAGAAAGACTGAGGTGCTCAGAGTTGGTGAGGCAATGCTGATATTTCCTTACACAGTTCACGGATTTTCACCGGGTATTGGCGCAAGAGCACGTGTTTTCATGTTCTCGCTGTCGATAGCTAATGATTTTTACGATACCTATAAGGTCAAAAATTACGATAGCTACCGTTTCCGTCCCGATGCAAGGCTTATGGATTTTATTGACTATGCGCGCGATAAATACCGTGAGAAAAAGGATATTTTCATAGTGAAGTCGCTCTTTTATGCACTCACGTCGGAGTTCGTTTCATACAATACTGCGCAGGCACGTGAAAATGCCATCGGAACGGATGTCACCCGTCGGACGATGGAGTATATCTATGACAGATTAAGTGAGCCGTTGACACTTTCGCAGGTTTCCGCGGCACTCGGTATCAATAAAACCGCACTTACTCATATTTTTGAGGATTATATCGGTGTTTCCCTGAAACAACTGCTCAATAATATGAGAATGGAAAAAGCACTGATTCTTCTTGAGGAAACGAGTCTTACGATAACGCAGATAGCATTTGAATGCGGGTTTGGAAGTCTTCGCACGTTCAACCGTATATTTGCCGCACGCATGAATTGCAGTCCGACCGATTACCGTAAGACATGGAACGTTATGAATTTGCAAAATATGTAACTTTGATATTTTATTTCGGGAGGTACAAAAATGGAAAAGGGAAAGCGTTTTTGGGGTCTGCATTTTGACTTCCACGCAAAAAACACCGATGAGATCGGTATCAGAACAGAGGCAGAGGACATTGAACGTTATCTCCTTGCCGCAAAGCCGGATTTTATTCAGTGTGACAGCAAGGGACACGAGGGCAACAGCAGTTATCCGACAAAGGTTGGAAAGCAGGCAGCTCTTATCAAATCGGACAATCTTCGCGTTTGGCGCGATGTTACGAAAAAGCACGATGTGCCGCTTTACGTACACTATTCGGGTGTTTGGGATGCCGAATATGTGGATGCACATCCGGACGAAGGACAGCGTAATAAAGACGGAGAGCTCACCGGCAGAATATCGCTTTTCGGTTCATATCTTGACGACTGTATGATCCCTCAGCTCAAGGAGTTTGCGGACGATTACGGTATCGACGGCGCATGGATCGACGGCGACTGCTGGGCGGTTCAGTGCGATTATTCCGACCGTGCAAAGGCAGTGCTCGGTGAGAATCTTACTCCGATCGAACATAACATTGCAATGCGTGATGCGTTCTTCAAATACGTTCAGACATATGTTGACGCTATACACAAGCACGCACCTCATTTCAAGATTACAAGTAACTGGATATACACGCCGACCTCTCCAGATAAGCCCACCGTTGATGTGGACTTTCTTTCGGGCGACCTCTCACCGCAGGACAGCGTTCATGACGTGCGTTTCGCATCACGCTGTACGGCACTTCGCGGCAAGCCATGGGATCTTATGGCATGGGGATTTGAATGGACACATTTCACAGACAAGCCCGCAGTCCAGCTTATGCAGGAAGCGGCAGGTGTTCTCTCGCTTGGTGGCGGCTTCCAGGTTTACATAACCCAGAATAAGGACGGCAGTGCAAGACGTGCAAATGTTGACCGTGTTGCGAAGATCGCAGAGTTTGTCCGTGCACGTGAAATGCTTTTCGAAAAAGAGCCGATCGCACAGGTTGGCGCGCTTTATTCGGAATACGGATATTATCACTGCAGAGAAAAAGGCGGATGTCCGTTTGCTTCGGGTGACACAAGAATTCCGCTTGTGGGTGCACTCAATGCAACTCTTGATGCACAGTATACACTGAACGTGCTTTGCGATTATCAGGCTGACCGATTTGACGAGTACAACATCATGCTCGTTCCCGAGTGGGATGATATTGGTGATGATATGAGAAGAAAGCTCCTTGCATATGCAGAGCGTGGAGGAAAGCTCGTTCTTCTCGGTGCCAAGGCGTGCCGTTCCTTCGGTGACATGATCGGAACCAAGTTCGGCGAGACTGTGACTATTGATGAAGCGTATCTTCTCGGCGATGACGGTTGCTTTGCTGCGGTCAATAATGCTCTCGGCAAGACAAAGGTTTCCGTGGATGTCCTCGATCTCACAAGCGGAGAGGGAACGATATACACCAATGCAGATCTGCGTGACGGAATCCTGCCGTCTTACCGTATCGATGACTATGGCAAGGGTAAGATCGCATATGTTCCGTACAATTTCGGATATCACTATTCGCTCGGAAGAAGCTACAACGTCAGAAATTATCTTAAGAAGATACTTATGCAGCTTGAGGCTCCCGTAATTGAAATCGATCGCACGAATATTGACCTTACTATGCAGGAATGCGACGACGGTCTTATTGTGAATCTGCTCAATATGCAGCAGGGCAGACATTCGCTCACATATCTCGTTTACGACGAGGTTCCCGAGGTTTACAACGTGACTGTCAAGGTAAAGGGTAAATTCACGGGCGTTACGATGCCGCTCGGCGAGAAGTTCACATATGAGCTGACCGATGACGGTGCTGTTATCAAGCTTGAAAGACTCGATATTCACAGTATTATTGTTTTGAAGAAATAATCTGCGAAGTAAGCAACAATAAACCGAATAACAAAAGGAGCTGTCTACGTTTGAGTCAGCTCCTTGGGTTTATTGAATTATTGCTCCTCGCTTGCAGTACCGACGGTTTTTCTGAATTGAAGTGGTGTTATGCCGAGACGCTTTTTGAAAATTCTTATGAAATAGTTATAATCCGAAAAACCGCAGGCAGCGGAAACCTTGGTTATATCAAGATGAGCTTGGGTTTTTAAAAGCTCTTGTGCATAATTCAGTTTTTTCTGAAGAATAAATTCGTTTGCGGTCGTGTTGAATTCATCCTTGAAAAGACGGTACAGTGAGTTTTTCGAGAGGAAGAATTTGTCACACAGCTGTGAAATGTATATTTTTTCCGATATGTGCTCGATTATATACTGCTCAATTTTTACGGAGAGCATACTTCTGTTACAGTAAATGAGACCGTTTTCCCAGAAGCTTTTTATAATAACGTCCATGATGTTGAGCTGTGCACGCAGCTTGGTTTTCGAGATCACGGGGAGCTTTTCGTATAGTTTCAGAAGCTTCTTTTCGGACAGTCCGTAAACCTTTGCCGCCTCGGCTAACTTCTTGGAGGATGAATAGACATGATCCTCGTCGCGGAACTGTCCCGTTTGCATATATGCGATGACGGTGCCGTCGTATATGATCGGCGTTATGGTTTCCATGAGTCCTGCGTGACAGGCGTAAAATATGGTGGAAGTGCTGTTTGTGGCTTCCTTAAAGTGAATAAGGTTTGAGCGGTTACAGTTGTCAACACACACCTGTTTCGTTCTGATACAAGCACAGCAGTCAGAGTATATGGGTGAGGTTGCGACGATATCGAACGATGAATCGTATAATGTAACAGCGATGCCGGTGCTGATATAAAAATCCGATATAAGCTCGGTGATTTTTTCTCTGTTGAATATATAATTCAAGCTGTTCGCCTCCTCTGCTTCTGATAATTTTATTATAACACCTCGAATTAAAAATGTCAATATTATTTTGCAATTGGGAAAATAATGCTGTTTTTAAGGTTGAAATTACTATTAATACCAAGGATAGCATGGTATAATAGATTTAAGATACAATATACAGTCAGGGCATAGATTTGCAGAGCTTTTTTTCGGCACAGTTTCCGCTTGTTTCGGGCGGAGTGTTTCTTGCGACGTTTCTGTTTGTATTTTAAATAAAAGTGGAGGATGGCTATGAAAATAGATAATTTTATTGATCAAAAGGGCATACTCGGAGTTTCGGGACTGTTCTTTGCAACCGGCGATTTCGGTGTCATTGACGGCGACATAAAATATGAATGTACCGCACTTGACGGCAAGTGTATATACATATATGAAAACGAAAAAATCCGTCTTACTGCCGAATTTGCCGAGCAGAAAAACGGCGTTGTCATTCGCAGTGACAGCTTTGAAAATCTCACAGAAGCTCCGATTACCGTAACAAAGCTTGTCAGTCGTTTTCGCATGGACGGTGACTCTTATGAGGTTTATACGCAGTTTAACGGTTGGCAGCACGAAAGTGAGGGTACATGGCAACCGCTTGTAACGCAGGTGACTGCTGCATCTGAGGGAATACGTACCTGCGAGGGTGCGGCTCCTGTTATGGCGATGCACAATCTTCACACTAAGTCGACGACGGTGTTCCATCTCATTCCGAACGCACAGTGGAAGATGAATGTACGCAAATATCCGGTCAGCGAAAAGGAGCTGGTTGTTCTCGAGACCGGATTTACCGATGGCGGTATGCATTTGACTGTCTTGCCCGGAGAAAAGATCAAGCTTCCCACGGTGATTTTCTTCAAAGCGAAGAATCGTGACGATCTTGATATGTATAAGCTCCACACGGTTTATAACGAGCTTTATCCTCGCCGCCGTATGCCGGTTCTCTTTAATTCGTGGCTTTACTGCTTTGATAATCTCGATGCGGACGGACTTTACCGTCAGGTTGACACTGCGGCAGAGCTTGGCGTTGAGGCGTTCATGATCGATGCAGGCTGGTTTGGCGAAAAAGACTGGTACGGCTCGGTTGGTGACTGGGTGGAAAATCCGAATGCACTTGCAAAGTGTGGACTTACGGCTCTTTCGGAATATGTACTCTCAAAGGGTATGATCTTCGGCTTGTGGTTTGAGCCCGAGAGTGCTTCAAAGACCTCGAATGCAATGAAGGAGCATCCCGATTATTATATCGGCGGCGGTTTCCTTGATTTCGCAACTCCCGATGCACGTGATTATATGATTGAGGCGGTTTCATCACAGATAGATAAATACAAAATCGGTTGGGTTAAGTTCGATTTTAACGCAAATATTCCGTATGATCCCTC
>JAFTTS010000069.1 GCA_017466685.1 Clostridia bacterium | reverse complement strand
CCCGGGTTTCGGCCCGGGGCATGAGTCCGAGAGGTTCACGTATACCCCTCGGATTTGTGCCCGAGGTCGAAGCGTTCGGTCTCGATGTGATTTGTCACATTATGCATATCTTTTTATGGAGGAAAAAATTATGAAGTTAAAACGCACTTTGTCAATTTTGTTATCGGCGGCACTTGCAATTTCAAGCTTACCGATAATGGCATTTGCCGAAACGCAGGAGGATTCTGTGCTTGCAAATGATGCTGTCGATCTCCTGACAGAAACAAATTGGCAAGCGAATGGCGGCAGTTTAACTCTCACAGACGGTGTTCTTGATGAACTCAAGGGGACGGTCGGTGCAGGGGACGGTGCTGACACCAATGACTATATTCATGTTTCTTTAAGCGGAGAAAACGCGAAAGGTCCCGGCGTAATTTACCAGGACAGCGGCGTAACACTCAAGGAAAAAACGAAATATCTTCTTTCGGTTTGGCTCAGAAGCAGTGCTGTTGTTTCATCCGATCCGAGTGTTTCAGTTGACGGTAAGTCTATCATCATCGATATAGGCAACCGCGGTAACGCTCTTTCAATGGTCGGTCAGCATACAGGCTTCAAAACGCTCACCACCAACACCGCTGATCCGAACAATGATGTTTTCTTCATCAGCGATGAATGGCAGAAGTTCAATTTTGTTTTCGAGACCGATGCAGGCTCGGCTATTAACTTTGCTCCGGGTTCAACCGGCATTAACGGTCTTGTTTTCAGATATGCAAACCGCAACGCGGCACATCAGGCTCCGTTTGACATTGACGGTCTTGCGCTCTATGAGGTTGACGGCAGTTATCAGCCGATAAACGGTGTCAATCTTTTCACCGCGACCGAAAATATCCGCAGTTACTTTGCAATACAGAATATCGTGGCTCACGGTGACATCAAGGGCACAACCACCGAGATTCGCTGTGAGGAAGAATATTTCCATGTTGCTCCCACCACAGGAAACAATGCAGAGATATACTATGACGGGCTTGACCTCGAAGCAGGAAAATATATGCTTTCGGGTGATTTTAAGCTTGCCGATATTGACTGGGATACTTTTAAGGGAAACCGCACAACGGGTAAATTTTTCAATACCGCAACAGTTACCGCAAAGCTTGACAATGAGGTTATCGGAAACGGTACGCTTACGGCGGATAACGATTTTGTAAAGCTTAAGTTTACATTTGATCTTAAAACCAAGCTGAGCGATGGTGTTATAACGCTCACGCTCTCTGATGATATCGGTTTTGATTTCAAAAATATCGAGCTTATAAATACATATTCCTATCCCGTAAACGAGAACTGGGCTGCAACCAATGATGAGGCGATACGCTCATTTACGGATGACATCGAATATCTGCAGTTTGAGCAGGAAGACGCTCTTAAATATCAGTTCAGTTATAAGGCGGGCAGTACTCTCGCTGCAGGTGATTATAAGCTTTCCGTAACGATGCGTTTTAACCCCGAGGAATATGCGGCTACGGATTATGTTAACTACATCAACGGTACAAAGTCATCGAACAGCAGAGGATGTCTGGTTGACAACGGTATTGTTGTCGGAATCAATGCAGGCACTCACGGTTCTCCCATAAATAATATCCTTATTGCGGATGCGGACAATGCAGTGCTTACCGTTACCGAATTCAATAAAGACGGTGTGGCATCCGATAACGGATATGCTCTTGCGATTGATGATGAATGGCATACGTTTGATATTAAATTTACTCTGAAACAGGAACAGACGCTTGAGCATTTCGGTGCGATCTCATTCTTTAATAATATCAGAAGTGACTTTACTATTCCTGTTCAGCTTCTTGACCTCTCGCTTGTTAACGAAACGACTAATGAGGAATATACCAAAGGCATGGACAGCGGATATTTCGGATACAGACTTAATACCGCGTCAGGCTACACCGGTGCGACCACTATCTCGGAAATATTTCCGTATTATACGACCGAGGGCGTTGGCGTCAGTGCAATAAAGCCTATAGGTGTGAGTGAATATTTCGTTCCGGGACTTTACACCGTAACAGGTAAGGTTCGTGCCTGCGATGATGATACCACTCTTACGGCTTCTGCAGGCTCGTCGTCTGTTTCGCAGATAGTAGGCACAGCTTGGCAGGATATCGAGCTTTCACTTGATCTTCGTGAGACTGTTCCGTCCGATTCGTTCAATATCGCTTTCGACTGCGATTATATCGATTTTGACGAGCTTACAATCACAGGCGAAGAATACAACATTTTGGAAAGCTGGGGAGGTCCCGGTGGTGAGGCTCTTACAAAGGCTTCAAATGATGAATATCTCCAATTTAAAGAAACAGACGGAGAAAAATATCAGTTCCATTATAAGGCAGGAAACGCTCTTGCAGCAGGCGAGTATAAGCTTTCCGTGACGATGCGTTTCAATCCCGAGGAATATGCTGAAAAAGACTATGCAAACTATATTAACGGCACAAAGGCTTCAAATCCCAGAGGATGTCTTGTTGATAACGGTGTTGTTGTCGGAATCAATGCCCTGACTCACGGCTATCCTGCAAACAACACTCTCATCGCTTCGGCGGATAATGATGTTCTTAAGGTCAACAAATTTTACAAGGACGGTCAGCCGTCTGACAACGCATATGCGCTTTCTATTGACGATGAATGGCATACGTTTGATATCGAATTTACTCTAAAGCAGTCACAGACGTTGAGCCAATACGGTGCGATCGTATTCTTTGTGAATATACGAAGTGACTTTACGATTCCCGTTGAGGTTCTTGATATAACGCTTATTGATACTCTCACAGGCGATGAATACACACAGGGAATGGACACAAAATACTGGGGAACCAACACTTATCCGACGGCAGGCTACAACAAGGGAGCTACACTTGAGCAAATGCTGCCATACTATACAACAAACGGAATGGGTG
>JAFTTS010000068.1 GCA_017466685.1 Clostridia bacterium | reverse complement strand
GATGACATCGTTAAAACCTGTCTTGAAGCTAATCTGAACGCGATATATTTCCAGGTTCGTCCCTCTGCCGATTCGCTTTATAAATCGGATATTTTCCCCACCTCGGAGTATCTTTCGGGAACACAGGGAGAAGCTCTTCCGGACGGTTTCGATCCTCTTGCTTATCTTATCGAAATCGCAGGGAAAAAGAATATTGACGTTCACGCATGGGTTAATCCGCTTCGTGTCACAGTCGGCTCGCAGAGTGCACCAGGGCATGATGTAACAGCTCTTGCAGAAGGTCATCCGGCACGTGAAAATCCCGATTATGTCATCCCATACGCCGACGGACGTCTCTATTTCGACTGCGGAAATCCCGAGGTACGCGAGCTTATCGCAGACGGTGTTGCGGAGATCGCGGCGAATTACGAGGTCAAAAGCATAATTTTCGACGATTACTTCTATCCATATCCCGTCTATGAAGGCAGCAAGCTCGCAGACTTTGACGACAGTGTGACCTATGCCGCATACGGCGGTGAAATGACGCTCGACGATTGGCGTCGCGATAACGTGAACAAAATGATAGAAGCCTGCTATAGCGCTATAAAAACAGCCGATCCCGAATGTGATTTCGGCGTTGCACCGTTCGGAATCTGGAAAAACGATGACGGTAAAAACGGCGGCAGCAATACATCCGGTCTCGAATCCTACTCCGCAATTTACTGCGATCCGACGGCATGGATCAAGGGTGGATATATCGACTACATCGCTCCGCAGATCTACTGGCGTTTCACCTCCACCGCGGCACCGTATGACGTGCTTGTGCGTTGGTGGAATACCGTGCTCGACGGAAGTGACGTGGAACTGCTTGTAAGTCACGGCGTTTACAATTACGACACCTGGGAAAATCCCGAGAACGAGCTTCGCACACAGGTTGAATTTGCACGCGCCGAGCTTTCATATCGCGGTTCGATACTGTACGGCTATGCAGCGCTCAAAAATAATTCAAACGGTCTGCTTGATGAAACCGAGGATGTTTTCAAGGAGGAAATTGTCTATTCCGAAATTGCTACAAACGGACGCGACCTGATCATCAGTATCCCCTATTCGGGAAGTACGGTTGACGGCGACGGTACGTTTGTCATCGGCACGTCCGATCCCGCTGAACCGCTTTATATCGACGGCAAACAGATCGGCAGGACAAAAAGCGGCTATTTTTCCGCATATCTTCCTCTTGAGAAAGGCAAAAATACCATTATCTTCACTCACAAGGGCGTTGATACAGAGTATGTGATAACCCGTCCCGACGGCACCTCAAACGGCGGCGGCACCGTCACCCACCCAACGCTCGAATCCCCGGGAATCGCAGCCGTTACACCGTCCTATAATTGGATGGGAGACACAGCGCTTCCGGTAAGCGTTACAGCACCGAGAGGTTCACACGTCACGGCTGAGTTAGGCGGCAAACGTATCACGCTCACTCCCACGCTGTACGTTCCCTATACGGGCAAATACATGAAAGAGGTTTACACGGGAAGCTTTACAGTAAGTGCACCAAATGGGCAGATCACCGATCTCGGCACAGTAAAATTCACAAGCACCTACGGGGGGAAAACATATACCGCAGAATCGGCAAACATCCGTGTACGCGGTGAAGGAGCTTATCTGCCGATCGAGGTTATAAGCAATGATACAGAACTGAAACTCGCCCACGACAGCTGGTATTACGATGATTATACCGTTCAGTCTGCAGGTATGCGTGAGAATGCGATCTCTCTTTCGAGCGGTATGTACAAGCTCAGGTGCGGCGGATATGTCTATGAGGATGAAGTTCGTGAGCTTGACGAGACTGTGCTTGAAACGGCGCAGATAAAAAGTGCGGTTATGGAATCCGATAAGGAATATACATATTTCAGGATAACCGTCAACGAAAACGTGCCGATCAACACATATATGGAAAACGGTGAATTCTGCGTTACTCTTTATAACGTCAACACAGGTACCGCACCAAAAGCATCGTTTGCAAAGAATCCGCTTTTCACCGAGGTCAGAGGTGAGGTCAGCACAAAAGCACAATCGTATAAATACTTTTTTAGACTTGTAAACATCGAAAACTTTTACGGCTTTGATAATTACTACGAAAACGGCACGCTCGTTTTTAAATGGAAAAACCCCGAAGCACTCCCCGATTCGGATAAACCGTTGACGGGCAAGACTATCGTTCTCGATGCAGGTCACGGCGGTAAAAACCCGGGTGCACTCGGTCCACTCGGTGCGGCTGAGGGAGCAATGAACGAATCCGATTTTAATCTTGAGATCGTTATGGCGGCAGTGAAATATCTTGAAGCTCTGGGTGCCGACATTATTCTGATACGCGACAGAGAGACACCGAATGACGTTCCCGTAACCGAGCGAATAGAAACGCTTATTGACATCTCGCCCGACCTCGTAATCTCGATCCACCAGAATTCGATGCCGTACACAGCCGATATAACAAGGATCCGCGGAGTTGTCGGCCTCTACTGGGCAGACTCGGGGTATATGTTAACAGACGTGATGGGCGAAACGATAGCAACGGTACTCAATAAGCTCGACCGTTCACCGACAAAACAGCGTCTTGCAATGGTGCGCAACCCGAAATTTCCTGCAACGCTCGTTGAAACCTGCTTTATAACCTCGGTTGAAGAATACGAACGCATGATGAAGCCCGACGCCATTGAAACCATAGCGGCGGCAATTGCAGACGGCGTTATAAACTATTATAAGGCGCAGGAAAAATACATTCTCTCCGAATAATCACGACACAAAATAAGCAAAATAATTACGAAAACCTCTTGACAAGTCAATCCTGCTGTGGTATAATATATAAGTGTTCGATATACGCGAGCACTTATGAGCCACTAGCTCAGTTGGCAGAGCATTTGACTTTTAATCAAAGGGTCTGGAGTTCGAATCTCCAGTGGCTCACCATCCGATATATTTATCGGTAGAAGAACGCACTGTATATCGGTGCGTTTTTTGATTATATAGACCTATTTTATATATAAAAAGGAGATATAACCATGAGCGAACAAACAACATGGAACGGCTTCAAGGCAGAAGAATTTACCTTTGAAGACAAGAAAGCAATTGTAGTATTCCCCGACAAGGCAAACGAAAAGAAAAGCTGGACGATCAAGACCGAATATTGGAACGCTTTTCCTGAAACGGAGATCGAACTTTTAAAGCGTGGCTTTCATGTAACTTACCTCCAGAACACCAACCGTTGGGCAACCAAAGCAGACTGTGATGCCAAAGCACGCTTCGCCGCATTCCTCAGTGAAAAATATGGTCTTGACAAGAAGTGTATCCCCGTCGGCATGAGCTGCGGCGGTGCACATGCCGTTAACTTTGCAGGATTCTACCCCGAACTTATTCAATGTATGTTTATTGAAGCCCCCGTACTTAACTTCGTCAGTATTCCGGGAAAGCACAATGTTCACAACGATACCATCTGGGCTAACGAATTTTCAAAAGCATACCCCGGCATCACCAGAGCAGGACTTCTCAATTTTGATAACCACCCAATCAGCAAAGCGCCTATCATTATCGAAAAGCAAATCCCTATACTCATGGTATACGGCACCGATGACATAGTAGTCGAATACAGTGACAACGGCCTTATGCTTGAGGAGCTTTACGCTGATCATCCCGAACTTCTCACGATTATGAAGCGTCCGAGCCAGGGACATCATCCTCACGGCTTCCCGACAAATCCGGGAGTTATCGCAGATTGGATAGAAGCTCACGCCTGATCAAAGGATTCAGTTATGAAAAATACTGATCTTATCATATTCGGCGGACAAAGCAATATGCAGGGACAGACCGATTCCTTCCCCGCGACCAACGATCCCGTTGAAGGTGCGTTTGAATATCGCCTTATCAGTGATTCTCTCGTACCGCTCAAGCATCCCGTCGGCGAAAATCTTGACCTTGACGGAAATGAGTTCGCGCTGGATTACACGATTCAGCCTCAAGCACTTTGGCGTGATCCCACCGCAACTCTTGCCGGATATGATATAAATAACGACTACATATCCGCAAGTATGCTTCCCGACTTCTGCAGAGCGTACATTGAAGTAACCGGCAGAAACGTCGTGGCAGTACACGCGGCAAAGGGTGCGACCACGATCGAGTATTGGCAAAAAGGCGGCGGCGCATATAACATTCTCGTAAAAAAAGCCAAAGCAGCAATCGAGAAGGTTCAGCCCGAGCACATATATTTCGTCTGGCTTCAGGGAGAGAGCAATGCACTTGAGAAAATGCCCAAGGAAGAATATAAGCGTCAGCTCGATATGCTTAATGCTTCCCTGCGTGACGATCTCGGCATTGAAAAGTTCGGTATGATCCAAGTCGGTCAATTCGCTATTCTTGTCAGCGAGGACAGAGTCAAATTTGACCTTGAAATCATCAATGCACAAAAGGAAATCTGCCTTGAAAACGATGATTTTCTCATGCTCACAACCGTAACCGAGCAGTTGACGAAAATCCCAAGCTACATGAACCCTGTGGCAAGAGGTCACTACAATTATGAGGGACAAAAAATTATCGGCACATTCGCCGGTAACGCCCTCGGCAGATATAAAAATTCAGAGCAGGTTTGATCGGCCTGCTCTTTTTTGTTTACTGTTTAGTTATAGCCATAGGAGGCTCTGCGGTGCATACAAGCTTTCCGTCCTGCACATCGAGCACCAGCGTTGAGCCCTGTGAGACCTCGCCGCGAAGTATCTCTTTTGCGATAAGCGTCTCTGCCGCACTTTGGAGATAGCGTTTCAAGGGACGTGCGCCATAAATCGGATCATAACCTGCATCAATGATGAGTGACTTTGCCGCATCGGTAACGCGAAGTGAAAGTGAACGATCGGCAAGCCGGGTGGCAAGTGAAACAATAAGATTATCAATAATACCTGTGAGATTAGCTTTTGTCAAGGGCTTAAACATGATTATCTCATCGAGTCTGTTTAAAAATTCCGGTCTGAACGATGCTTTGAGCTCGCTCATAACACGTGTTCTTGCCTCACTCGATATCTCTCCGTCCTCGTTTATACCCTCAAGCAGATGTATACTGCCAAGATTAGAGGTGAGAATGATGATCGTATTCTTGAAGTCAACCGTTCTTCCCTGGCTGTCGGTAACACGTCCGTCATCGAGTATCTGCAGAAGAATATTGAACACATCGGGATGTGCCTTTTCAACCTCATCAAAGAGTACAACCGAATACGGCTTGCGACGTACCGCCTCTGTAAGCTGACCGCCCTCGTCATATCCAACATAACCGGGAGGTGCACCAATGAGACGCGACACACTGAATTTTTCCATATATTCGGTCATGTCAATGCGGACAAGGTTATGCTCGTCATCAAAAAGACACTCCGCAAGCGACTTTGCAAGCTCGGTTTTACCAACACCTGTCGGGCCGAGGAACATAAAACTGCCAATCGGACGGTTAGGATCGGCAATGCCTGCACGGCTGCGCTGTATTGCTTCTGTGACGAGCGTTACTGCCTCATCCTGACCAATCACACGCTTGTGTATCACCTCGTCAAGATGCAGCAGCTTTTCGCGCTCACCCTCGACCAATTTCGAAACGGGTATACCCGTCCATTTCGCAACTATCTCCGCAATCTGCTCCTCGGTTACTGTGTCATGAACAAGCGTGTCATCACTCTGCGTCTCTGCACGTGCTTCTGCTTCGGTAAGCTTTTTCTGAAGGTCGGGAAGATCGGAATATTTGAGCTTTGCCGCTTTTTCATATTCAAGCTTCAACTGTGCCTGCTCGATCTCACCTGCCATCGCTTCGATCTGCGCTTTCAGCTCTTTAACCTCGTCAACCGAGCTCTTTTCAGCATCCCAACGCGATTTTAACTCGTTGAATCTGTCCTTTTCCTGCGCAAGCTCCTCTGAAAGCTTTGCAAGACGGTCACGGCTTAACTGATCGTCCTCTTTTTTTAGTGCCATTTCCTCAATTTCGAGCTGCATGATATGGCGACGGATGTCATCAATTTCAGCCGGCATCGAATCCATTTCAGTACGTATCATCGCGCACGCCTCGTCAACAAGGTCGATCGCCTTATCGGGCAAGAAGCGGTCGGAGATATAACGGTGCGAAAGCGTTGATGCCGCCACAATTGCGTTATCGTGAATACGAACACCGTGGAATATCTCGTAGCGTTCCTTGAGTCCGCGGAGGATTGATATCGTGTCTTCAACAGTCGGCTCGTCAACAAGCACCGGCTGGAAACGGCGTTCGAGTGCCGCATCCTTTTCGATATATTTGCGGTATTCGTCAAGCGTCGTAGCGCCGATACAGTGAAGCTCACCGCGCGCAAGCATCGGCTTTAAGAGATTGCCTGCATCCATCGAGCCCTCGGTCTTGCCTGCGCCGACTATCGTATGAAGCTCGTCTATAAAAAGAATGATACGTCCCTCGGATTTTTTGATTTCGTCGAGCACAGCCTTGAGTCTCTCCTCAAATTCACCGCGATATTTTGCACCTGCGATGAGTGCACCCATGTCAAGCGAGAATATCGTCTTTTCGCGAAGTCCATCAGGAACGTCACCGCGAACGATACGCTGTGCAAGTCCCTCTGCAATTGCAGTCTTACCAACGCCCGGCTCACCTATGAGTACCGGGTTGTTCTTGGTTTTGCGCGAAAGTATACGTATCACACTGCGAATCTCGGTGTCACGTCCGATAACCGGATCAAGCTTCTGCGAACGTGCACGCTCAACGAGGTCGGTACCGTACTTTGCGAGAGCGTCATATGTGTCCTCGGGATTGTCGCTTGTGACAGGAGCGGTCTTGACCTTGGAAAGCTCTCTTGAAAATGAGTCGCGTGTAATTCCGTGATCTGATAAAAGCGTACGTACAGCCTTTCCGCCCTCGGAGAACAAGCCGAACATTATATGCTCAACCGAAATATATTCGTCCCCTAACTGCTTTGCACTTTTCTCGGCAAAACGAAGCACCTCCGAGACCTCACGTGACGGATAGAGCTCACCGCCCGTAACCTTCGGAAGCTTTGAAATAAGCGTGTCAAGCTCCGAAAGTATTGCATCGCAGTCCGCACCCATTTTCGTGAAAAGCGAGCGTATGAGTCCGCCGTCCTGGTCGATAAGCGCATATAAGAGGTGTTCGGGCGTAAGTGCCTGGTTTCCTGCCTCTTTTGCGATATTCTGTGCGGAATTTATTGTGTCAATAGATTTTTGTGTGAATTTTTGTGCGTTCAATTTTCTTCCTCCTTATACGGTTATATTACCGCCTGCAAGTGCTTTTAAATAGCCTGCCGCAACGTCCTCCGCATCGAATGTGCCGCCGATGTAACGCTTCATAAGCGAATCGAAAAGCTGCACATATGCGGATATTCCCTCGGCAAGCTGCTGTGAGGTAACGTTTTCGCCGCAGACAATATTTCGGACAAATTTAAGATCGTAAAGCGCATATTCACGAGTTCCCGACCTCGGCGCAAGATACGTGTCCTCGATCTCTTTCCAAAGCCTGAAAAATCGTGTCATCGCTTCAATAAGTGCCGCCGACTGCGTTCGAAGTATCACTGATAAAACGCCGATATCTCTGCCGCTCGGAGTACCGTAAAGCTCAACCTCGTAACGTACCGTCGGACGGTATTTATATTCAAGGCAAGACTTAAACGACATCGTCGGCATATTCGGTTCAAAAAACGGCACAAGGTCACGCGAGGGTGACATCATCTCCTCAAGTGTACGGAAAATATCGTTTATCCTCTCCTCGGGTGTTCTGATGGAAACGTGCTCGGCGAGAATACGGTTTACTAAATTTGATCGGTTCGTTCCCATACGGTGCGCGAGTATATCGATCTCCCTGACAACATCGTCGGACAGCATGAGACTGTATAGCGTTTTCTTCAAGGTTCATTCCTCCCCTGCTTGGTTTACGGTTTTATTGTAACACATGAAATATAACTTGTCAAGATATTTATATAAATTTTAATACAAGTTTTATAATTTTGCAACAGATTTTCATTTTTTGAGTTTGCCGACAAACGCATATTTCTTCGGCTTTTATTAATAATTCTAATCTATCATAACACAAAAGTGCGGATTTTATTTAATATGCGGATTTTTGAGAAAATTGAAAAATGCCATTGATTATTCATAATTTGGGTGTATAATATATTATGAATAATTTTATTTTTTTGGAGGCTGTATCAATGGATAAAAAACTCACAAAACTCCCCGGCTTTCAGGGAATCGAAGGTCCCGTTCTCACAATCGTTATGGACGGTATCGGTGTTGCTCCCGCAAATGCGGCAAACGCTGTCAACGCGGCTTATACACCCACACTCGATATGCTTGCGGCAAAATATCCGCACGTTAACTTAAAGGCTCACGGCACAGCTGTCGGACTTCCCTCCGATGACGACATGGGTAACTCCGAGGTCGGTCACAATGCTCTCGGTGCAGGACAGGTGTTCGCACAGGGCGCAAAGCTCGTTTCGCAGTCTATCGAATCGGGTAAGATGTTCGCGTCGGCAACCTGGCAGGAGCTTATCGCGAATGTTAAGAGCAACAATTCAACTCTGCATTTCCTCGGACTTTTCTCCGACGGTAATGTTCACTCTCACATAGACCACCTGAAGGCTATGCTCATTCAGGCAAAGAACGAGGGTGTTTCCACAGTTCGCATCCACATTCTTATCGACGGACGTGACGTTGGCGAAACCTCTGCGCTTGAATATATTGATCCGTTTGAAGCATTTATCGCAGACCTTCGCGATGCAAATTACGATATCAAGATCGCATCGGGCGGCGGACGTATGCAGATCACAATGGACCGCTACGAAGCAAACTGGAGCATGGTTGAGCTCGGTTGGAAAACTCACGTTCTCGGCGAGGGCAGACAGTTCGCATCGGCTGCTGAGGCTGTTAAGACCTACCGTGAGGAATTAAAGGTTATCGACCAGGATCTTCCTCCCTTTGTTATCGCAGAAAACGGCAAGCCTGTCGGCACTGTAAACGATGGTGACAGCGTTATCTTCTATAATTTCCGCGGCGACCGTTCAATCGAGATCTCCAAGGCGTTTGACGATGAAAACCTCGACAAGTTTGACCGTGTACGCTACCCCAAGGTGGTTTACGCAGGTATGCTCGAATACGACGGCGACCTTCACATTCCGAAGAAGTACCTCGTTTCGCCTCCCGAGATCACCGAAACAATGGGCGAATATCTCGCAGGTACAGGCGTTTCCCAGCTCGCTATCTCCGAAACACAGAAATACGGTCACGTAACCTACTTCTGGAATGGCAATAAGTCCGGTAAATTCGACGAAGAACTTGAAACCTACATCGAGATTCCCTCAGATGTCGTTCCCTTTGAACAGAGACCTTGGATGAAGTGTGCAGAGATCACCGACAAGCTGATCGAATGTCTTGAATCGGGCAAATATAAGTATCTGCGTGTCAACTTCCCGAATGGCGACATGGTTGGTCATACGGGTTCGTTCCTTGCAACACAGGTGTCGGTTGAAGCACTTGATCTCCAGCTTGCACGAATCCTCGCAGTTGTGGACAAGCTCCACGGTGCAGCTCTCATCACGGCAGACCACGGTAACGCTGACGAGATGTATGAGGTTGACAAGAAGTCCGGCGAGCCGAAGAAGAACAAAGACGGCTCATATAAGGCAAAGACAAGCCATACACTCAATCCCGTTCCTTGCTATATTTACGATAACTACAGTCAGGATAAGTATGAGGTCAAGGCAGACGACGGTAAGTTCGGTCTTTCCAATGTAGCTGCAACGATGGTAAATCTCCTCGGCTATGAAGCTCCCGCGGCTTGGGATGAGTCGATCATTAAGGTTAAATAATCATTTGAATATAAGAAATGCATGGTAAGCAACATAAACTACCATGCATTTTTTGTTTTATGAAATTGTTTACCCGAGTATATCGGAAAGATTGTCGAGTATCTTCTCTGCAACGTCCGGCTTGTTCATCGAATAAACGTGTACATTCTTGATACCGTTTGCAAAAAGGTCGATTATCTGATCGGTCGCATAAGCGATTCCTGCCTGCTTCATAGCCGCCGGTGACGAGCCGAACTTATCAACCAGACTCTTGAATCTCTGCGGCATAAACGAGCCGGAAAGCTTTATCGCCCTCTCAACCTGATTCGCATTTGTGATCGGCATGATACCGGGAATTATCGGTACGACAATACCTGCTTCACGTATCTTATAGAGGAAATTATAAAGAAGATTGTTATCGAAAAACATCTGCGTCGTAAGGAATGAACAGCCTGCATCGACCTTCTCCTTTAAATGGCGGATATCCTCTGCCTGGTTTTCACTTTCGGGATGTATCTCGGGATAACACGCACCGCCGATACAAAAATCCGCACCGCTTTCCTTTATATCACGGATAAGGTCGATCGCATGGCGGTAGTCCCATGTTTTGCGGTCACTCGCCTCAAGCTCTGGCGTAAGGTCACCGCGCAGTGCCATCACGTTTTCAATGCCTGCCGCTTTCATATCCTCGATTCTTGCACGTACAGTTTCCTTTGTTGACGAAACGCAGGTGAGATGTGCAAGCGTCGGAACATTGTAATGCTCCTTGATATTTTTCGCGATCTCAAGCGTATACCTGCTTGTACCTCCTCCGGCACCGTATGTAACGCTCATAAATGAGGGACGCAGCTTGGCGATCTCCTCGGTAGCGGTTTTTACGCTGTCAAAATTAGAATCGGTCTTGGGCGGAAACACCTCAAAGGAAAGCGAGAGTGTGTCACGCTCAAAAAGCTCTGTAAGTTTCATTTTATTTGCCTCGTTTTAATTGAATATACTGTTATTTTACCATACTTTATCGAATAAATCAATAGCGAACACAAAGATTATGTAGCAATTCCGGCGTATTGATTCTGATAAAGACGGTAATATGCACCTTTCTTTTCGAGAAGCTCCTCATGACTGCCGACCTCTGCAACCACGCCACCGTCAAGTACGACTATCTTATCAGCATCACGTATGGTCGAAAGTCTGTGTGCAATAACAAGCGAGGTGCGGTTCTTCATCAGTGCCAGCATCGCCTGCTGAATGTGCATTTCGGTTCGTGTGTCAACGCTTGAGGTTGCTTCATCGAGAATGAGTATCTTCGGATCGGCAAGCACCGCACGTGCGATCGAAAGGAGCTGACGCTGTCCCTGTGAGAGATCACTTCCCGATTCGGAAAGTACCGTTTCATAAGCATCGGGCAGACGTTCGATAAATACGTCCGCGTGTGCCATCTCTGCGGCACGTTTAATCTCCTCCTCGGTTGCATCAAGCTTGCCGTAACGAATGTTTGACGCTATCGTATCGGAGAAAAGCACCGTATCCTGCAAAACTATCGCTATTGCACGGCGAAGTGTCTTTTTCGGGATGTCGTTTATGTTGATACCGTCGATTGTAATTTCGCCGCTGTCAATGTCATAGAAGCGTGTCAGCAGGTTTACAACGGTGGTCTTTCCCGAGCCCGTCGCACCGACTATAGCAATCTTCTGTCCGCGCTCAACCTTGAGATCAAAGCCCTTCAGGACAGGTTCACCCTCTTTATATGAGAAATACATATTCTTGAAGCAGATGTCGCCTCGGATGTTTTCAACCTCGATCGGATGCTTACCCTTGTCAATTTCAGCATCAGATTCCATGATATCGAAAACACGCTCCGCACCTGCGATTGCCGTAAGAATCTGCGCATACTGGTTAGCGATTTCATTTATAGGACGTGTGAACTGCTTTGAATACTGAAGCACCGCCTGAATCGCAGGTATACCGATCATACCGCCAAGCGAAAGATATCCGCCGACAGCGGCAACAAGGAGATAACCGAGATTACCGATCATATTCATGCAAGGTCCCATAACACCGCCCCAGATATTTGCACGAATACCGATCTTGCGATACTCTGCCGCGATGCGTGAAAACTCCTCAACCGCTGCACCCTCTCGTCCGTAAGCCATAACGGTCTTATATCCGGTTACGGTTTCCTCAATGTGACCGTTGAGCGCACCGAGCAGCTTCTGCTGTATAACGAAATATTTACGCATGAACTTTGAAAGATTGGTTGAAACAATAAGCGTAAGCGGTATCGTCACGATTGCAACCGCAGTCAAAATCGGGCTATAGTAAAGCATAAGCACCATAGAGCCGACAAGCATGATAATTCCCGAGAAAAGCGAGGCTATAGACTGCGAAACCGAGTTTGAGATGTTTTCAACGTCATTTGTCATACGGCTCATGATGTCGCCGTGACGGTGAGTGTCAGTGTAACGTATCGGAAGATATGCTATTTTCGAGAAAAGGTCGTTTCTCATCGTGCACACCGTGTTTTGCGAGAGTCTTGCCGCGGTTATGCCCTGCAGATATGTCAGCAGTGACGACAGAATATAAACAACCGCCATAATCGCAACAACTGTATAAAGCTTGTCAAAATCAACGTGAAGCTGTTCATCCTGAATGGTTATCGCGGATATCGCCTCGGCCTGAAGTGCAGGTCCTGCAAGGTTAAGCACCGCAATCAGTGAAACGATAACAAGCAGTGCGATCAGCGAATATTTGCTTTTACCGATATATTTAAAGAGCTTGCCGAGAGTAACCTTCATGTTCTTCGGCTTTTCGCGAACCATCGGACCGCCCGGACCACCACGTCTCGGTCCCATCTGCACCATAGGTCTATCTCCTGCCGGAGCTTTGTTCTCTGCCATTATCGTTCACCTCCCTCGTTTGATTTCATCTGTGAATCATAAATATCGCGATATGTTTCGCTGGTTTTCATAAGCTCATCATGCGGAGCAAATGCACTTATAGTTCCGTTTTCGATAACGGCAATACGGTCACAGCTTCTTATGGACGCAATACGCTGTGCGATCATGATGACTGTGGAATCCTTGATATTTTCGCGAAGTGCTTTATGTAAACGTGCTTCCGTACCAAGGTCGAGCGCCGAGGTGGAGTCGTCGAAAATGATTATCTCGGGACGGCGGATTATCGCACGTGCAATGGCAATACGCTGCTTCTGTCCACCCGAAAGTGACGCACCCTTTTCGGCGATCATGGTGTTATAATCATCCGAGAAGCCCATGATGAAGTCATCCGCCTGTGCGATAGTCGCCGCAAGCTTGACTTCCTCATCGGTTGCATCGGGACGTCCCCAACGGATATTTTCGGCAACAGTTCCCGAGAAAAGCTCGGTTTTCTGAAGCACAAATGCGATCTTTTGACGGAGTGTACCAAGCTCATATTCGCGAACGTCAACACCGTCGATGAGAACAGCACCCTCATCTACATCATAAAAACGCGGAATCAGATTGACAAGCGAGGATTTACCGGAGCCCGTCGCACCGATGATCGCAACCATTTCGCCCGGCTTGATATCGAGATTTACATTATTAAGCACAGGACGTCCGATGGCGTTCGGATAACGGAAGGATACATTTTTAAATTCGACCGAACCCTTGTTTTCTGTTTCGGGAGAGCCCTCACCGCCAACGATCGCAGGATCACTTTCGAGCACCTCGGTTATACGCTTTGCACTCGCAGCGGCACGTGTCATCGTCTGGAACATCATGCTGACCATCATCATCGACATAAGTATCTGCGTGATATAAGTGATCGCTGCCATGACGTCACCGACCTGAATACCGCCAACAGTACCGATCGCGGCTTCGACTTCCCTGCCGCCAATAAGAAGAATGGCGATTACAGAAGCGTTCATGATTATCATAAGAACAGGACTGAGCGTTGCCATAAGTCGCTGTACCTTCAAATTAACATCACGCAGATCAGTGTTAGCACCCATGAAACGGGAGATCTCATGTTCTTCCTTGACGTACGCCTTTACAACTCGTGCACCGGATACATTCTCCTGCACGACGGAGTTGACCTTATCAAGCTTTTTCTGAACGACCGAATAAAGCGGTCCTGCTTTTTTAAGCATAAAGAATATAAGAACAAGCTGTATCGGCAGAGCAAGTGCAAGAACGATACCAAACTTCGGACTTATCGAAATCGCCATAACAATACCGCCGATAAACTGCATAGGCGCACGCACAAACATACGTATCAGCATGGCGATAAAATCCTGAACGGCGTTGATATCGTTTGTAAGTCTTGTAACAAGCGAGCCGGTTGTGAACTTATCGGTCTGCTGGAGAGAAAGGCTCATAACCTTTTTGAAGGCATCATTTCGCAGGTCGTTACCGAAGCGCTGTGCGGCATTACTCGCGAAGGCTGCCGAGAGAATACCGAAAAGTCCTCCGATTGCAACGAGACCGAGCATTTTGAGTCCCGTGAAAATTATAAGCTCCATATTGTGACCGATAACGCCCTCGTCAACAATTTGTGACATAAGCTTCGGCTGCATGAGGTCGATCGAAACCTCGCCGATCATCGTAAGCGGAGCTAAAATGGCAAAAAGCCAATAGGGTTTTAAATATTTTGCAAGCTTCATTTTTTTCCTCCGATTCAGATTTTGTTTCGTTCCGCGAGCAGATTGTCAATAACACGGTTGAGAAGCGTTGAGAGCGTATTTATCTCCTCATCAGACAAGCCTTCAAGAGCGATACGGTCGCCCTCCTCGTGTATCACGTGTATACGCTCATCTATGGCTTTACCCTTGTCTGTTAAATAAACAAGTATCTCGCGAAGATCGTCCTGATTTGAACAGCGCGTTATCAGCCCGTCACGCTCCATTTTGGCAAGGGTGACACTGACAGTCGGCGGCTTTAGATGGGTTGCCTTGACAAGCTCAAGCTGTGTTATCCCCGGCTTCATTCTTGCTAAATGAAAAATGAGCATACGGTAGCTTGACGGGAGTCCATCCTGCTCCGAATAACGGCGCATACGGTCCTGATAAAGCTTTGCGGCATCATGTATACGCATCATTGCGTTATAATTCGAGTCAAGTCGGCGCTTTGGTATCGCGTCGATAAATTCCTGCGGCAGTGGCTTTGGCTTCATTTTTGTTTCTCCTCTCATGTAATTAGTTAGTAAACTAATAAATATTATACTGCTTTATCAGAGGTTTGTCAAGTGGTATCGGGAAATTTTCGGTGTAAAAAGAAACAAAAAAAGCTGTCCGCATTTTGAAGCAAGACAGCCATTGTTTATTCTGTTGTCGTTTCCGCTTTAATGTAGCTTATATCGGCGGCGATGTGTCTCTCACCAACCGTGGCAACGATAGATTTCGGGAGATCACAGCTGAGATCAACCAAAACCTCAACCCGATTGTCACCGTCGATAAAAACTAAATTCTCACATTTCAACTTGTCAACGGTAAGCTTTTCCGACGAATAATAATAGTCTTCCGAAATACAGAAAAGCGAAATTATATCGCCAACACCCGATATCATTGCTTCATCCTCCATGGGGATTTTCAGGTCACCGGACGAAATATAAACCTTTCCGCTCTTATATTCAAAGCTGACACCCGATATGATACTGTTTTCGCCAATCGAAAGCACCGCATCTCTTGCGTACATTCTTCCCTCCTCATCATACTCTGCCGCTTCAAGAGTCATCGTGATCGGGAAATGCTCGTCGTCAAGAGTGAAATCAGCCTCGATATAAAGCTTATTATCCTGATATTCCAGTCTATCTGTAGTCCGGTCAATACCACACGCAGTGAAAATTATCATCACTGCCGCAAATATAAATAAAACCCGCCGCATAGCTGCCTCCGATAATCTTTTGCTACATTATATTATCGCAGTCGGTAAACTATTCATAAACTATCTATGCGAGGCAGTGAACGCTGTTGCATTGCAAAGGCGCAGAATACGCTGTGCTTCGGGCGTTGTTTCGATAACGACAGCACGCTTCTTTCCGCGTTTCTTATCGGGATAAATGCAGACGTACGCATTCTCGCTATCCTTCGATTCAATATAATATTTAACCTCGGCAATATCACTTTTTTCGAGCGTATGCTTGCTTTTGGCGTCATACGGCGCTATCAGCGTCATCTCGGGTATCTTCGCACGCAGCTTCACACGTCTCTTGACACCGTTATAAATAACCGCCACACAAAGCTCACCTGCTTCAATTGCATACTCGTATTCGATAACGGTAAATTTCCATGTGATACGTATGATCGCGTACATGATAAACGGCAAAAGGATCATAAGTGACCAAAGTCCGAGTATCAGCCAGAAGCCGATCGAATAGACAGCGATAAACAGCGTATAGAGCGTTATAAGCAGAACACGCAGAAGCCGTACCGATGCGGTCATTTCAGGATAAACAACGTATTCGCAAAAATTTTTGTAATCGTTCATAAGCGTTATTCTCCGATTTTTATCATATCTCTGAGACGAAGCAGAGTCAGACGGTGACGCATATACGGCGAATATTTCATGCAGGCATCAAACAGCTCACGGTCTTTTCCGATATCTTCGACGGTAATCTTACACCCTGCCTTTTCCATCGCCGCCTTGCATTTCTCATAATCGGGTACACTGCCAATAATTTTGCGAATTTCTCCCCAACTGTTTTTGAGCACGTTCACGTCAACTCCGTCAACAACATTATCGGGGAAATTAAGCTTTTTAACCTCGTCCGCCATGTTGCCGTAAAATGAAAATACATCGTCCCAGTCAACATTTTCCTTTTGCGTGTCGATCGATTCGATTTCGGCAAGAGAGTTATAATATTTCATCACCTCAAGCGTACAAACGCCAATATCGTCACCGTGATAATTCGGAATAATACCGTCGCGAAGCTGTACACATTCGATAAGATGGGATATGATATGCTCGCTTCCGCTGGCAGGACGTGAGTTTTGTGCGAAGCTCATGCCTATACCCGTTTTGAGTAACGCCTCGAAAATCTTGCCTGCCGTGTATTCGTCCCTCACGCATACCTTGTCTGCCATCTCCATGAGCTCGTCAATTGCATCTCTGGTGAGCGACGCGATTTTTTCACAGTAATATTCACCTGTGAGAAGCACTGAAACCTTCCAGTCGATAAGTCCCACATATTTTGCAACCATGTCACCGAAGCCTGCCGATTTCAGTTCATTCGGTGCAGACGCAAGAATCTTTGTGTCGCCGATTATAACCTCGGGACTTTTCGCAGGATAGGATGCCTTGAAGCCGTTGTCAACGATCGGTGCACTGTACGAAGCAAAGCCATCCATTGAAGGAGCAGTTGCAAAGATACAAAGCTTTTTGTTCTGTCGTGCAGAGGACAAACGACAAACATCGTTGACCGATCCTGTTCCGACAGATAAAACCGAAATATCACGTCCCGAAATCAACGCTTCAACCTCGTTTACAAGCTCCATCGTCGCAACACGAAGATTATCATATATTTTGTATTCCAGAGTGTAACCGTTAAGGCTTTCTATGATTCCCTCTGCCGCCGCTAATGTGTTTTTGTCGGCAACAAGGAGAATGGTGTCAGCAAAGTGATTCTTTTTTAAAATCTCACCGACCTTGTGCACCGCTCCCGATTCGATTACTATATCTTCAATTGAGGTTTCGTGAATTCGTCCGCAGTCGCAGTCACGCTTAAAGTCATCAATAATTTTAAGAATTTCAGACATTGTAAATCTCCGTAAATAAAATTTGTTTCCTTAATTATACCACACCGTATGCCGAAATTCAATATTATTCTGCCAATATTCGAAAAAAGAATAGATAAATTTGCCCGTATGTATTGAAAAATAGCGAAAAATAGTGTATTATATATATGGATAATTATTTTCAAAATGAAAGGATACAAAAACATGAAAGCTGTTATCACCGTTACAGGAAAAGACGCAATGGGAATCATCGCCAAGGTTTCAAACTGCTGTGCAGACCACGGCGCAAATATAGTCGATATCTCGCAGAGCGTTTTAAGCGATTATTTCGCAATGATCATGCTCGTTGATATCGATAAATTAAATATTACTTTCACAGATTTCGTTGACAAAATGAGCACTCTCGGCAAGGATGCGGGACTCGTTATCCAGACCATGCATGAGGACATTTTCAGCGCAATACATACCATCTGACGCAAATATAAAGTTAGGAAAGGGTTTATAAATGCTAAATACAGCCGATATACTTGAAACAATAAGTATGATACGCGAGGAAAATCTCGACATCCGTACGATCACAATGGGCATTTCCCTGCTCGACTGTGCATCCGACGACGAGAACCGCTTCGCACAGAATATATACGATAAGATCACCAAGACCGCTGAAAAGCTGGTTATAACAGGCGAGAACATCGAAAAGGAATACGGTATACCGATCATCAATAAGCGCGTTGCCGTAACACCGATCTCGCTCTGCGGCGGTAACTTCTCTCCCGAGGGTTATCTCAAAGCAGCGAAAGCACTTGACAATGCCGCAAAGGAACTCGGAATCAACTTCATCGGAGGCTTCGGCGCACTCGTACATAAGGGTATGACACGCAAGGATGAAGCACTCCTCTCCATTATTCCCGAAGCACTTGCAGAAACTAAATTCGTCTGCTCATCGGTTAACGTCGCAACCACCAAAGCCGGTATAAACATGGACGCCGTTGCAAAGATGGGTGATATCATTAAACGTGCCGCATATCTGACACGTGACGAGCAGTCCATCGGATGTGCTAAATTCGTCGTGTTCGCAAACGTGCCGGAGGATAATCCCTTCATGGCAGGTGCATTCCATGGCGTTGGCGAGGGTGAAGCCGTTGTAAGCGTCGGCGTTTCAGGTCCCGGCGTTGTTGCAAGTGCAATCAAGCGTGCAGGTCACTGCGATTTCTCACAGCTTGCAGATATCATTAAAAAGACTGCGTTCAAGATCACACGTGTCGGTCAGCTCGTTGCATACGAAGCATCAAAACGTCTCGGCGTTCCCTTCGGCATCGTTGACCTGTCATTAGCACCGACTCCGGCTATCGGCGACTCGGTTGCACATATCCTCGAAAACATGGGACTTGAGCGCTGTGGTGCACACGGTACAACTGCCGCACTTGCACTTCTCAATGACGCTGTAAAAAAAGGCGGCGTAATGGCATCGAGTCACGTCGGCGGACTTTCGGGCGCATTCATCCCCGTATCCGAGGACGCAGGTATGATCGACGCTGTAACCTGCGGCGCACTGTCAATCGAAAAACTCGAAGCAATGACAGCAGTTTGCTCGGTCGGTCTTGACATGATCGTCATCCCCGGTGACACTCCTGCAGAAGTCATCTGTGGAATCATTGCAGACGAGATCTCGATCGGCGTCGCTAACACTAAAACCACCGCAGTACGTGTCATTCCGGCATACGGTAAGGGCGTTGGAGAGGTCGTAAACTTCGGCGGTCTGCTCGGTTACGCTCCGGTTATCGCACTCAACACAAACTCTCCTGCAGAGTTCATCTCACGCGGCGGACGTATCCCGGCTCCGATCCATTCTCTGAAAAACTAATAAAACAAGAATCTCTCCCCGAACAAAAGAGGAGAGATTTTTCTTTGTCAACAACAAAAACGAGACACCCCGAAAAAGGAGTGCCTCGAATTTTTATAATATCACTTCAATTAAAGACCGCGCTTTACATAAGTGGTGTGGAGAATCTCGTGAGCCTTGTGGCTGCCGGGTTCACCGAAGAACTCATCATAAAGTGCCTTAACTGCAGAGTTGTCATGAGACTTTCTGAGGTCCATCTTAGCGTCTGCATTATAAAGTACAGCTGCACGGAGTGCACGGAGATCATACTCAGCACGCTCAGCCGCAGTGTGGAGAGGCTGACCACCACCGTTTACACAGCCGCCGGGGCAAGCCATGATCTCGATGAAGTCTACCTTTTCCTCACCGTTCTGAACCTTGGTGAGAAGCTCCTTCGCGTTCTTTGTACCGGAAGCAACAGCAACCTTGATCTCAACGTCGCCGAGCTTGTAGGTAGCACGCTTGATGGGAGCAGTACCGCGTACATCGTCAAATTCGAGCTTTTCGAGCTTCTTGCCGAGAACAACCTCAGCAGCAGTACGGAGAGCAGCCTCCATAACACCACCGGTTGCACCGAAGATAGCACCTGCGCCCGAACCAATGTCGAACGGCTGGTCAAACTTCTCATCAGCGAGCTTGTTGAACTGAATACCTGCCTTCTCGATCATGCGAGCAAGCTCACGTGTCGTGATAGCAACGTCAACGTCGTAAATACCCTCGCCTGCAGCACACTGACCGTCACGGCGAACCTCGAACTTCTTCGCGGTACAAGGAATGCACGATACGAAGAAAATATCCTTGGGATCGATACCATGCTTCTGAGCATAGAATGTCTTGTAAAGTGCACCGAACATCTGCTGAGGAGACTTGCAGCTCGAGAGATTTTCGGTCATATCCGGGAAGTAGTGCTCGCAGTATTTAACCCATCCGGGCGAGCAGGAGGTGATAAGGGGAAGCTTACCGCCATTCTGGAATCTTTCGAGGAACTCATGAGCCTCTTCCATGATGGTGAGGTCAGCAGTGAGGTTCATATCATAAACGCCGTCAAAGCCGAGACGCTTCATAGCTGCAACCATCTTACCCTCAACGTCAGTACCGGGCTCGTTACCGAAGCACTCACCGATTGTTGCACGAACAGACGGAGCTGCACAGATTGCAACGTGCTTTGTGGGATCTGCAATAGCGTCGAGAACCTTCTGTGTGTCGTCTTTTTCATAAAGTGCACCAACAGGGCAAGCTACGATACACTGACCGCAGGATACGCAGGAGGTCTCAGCGAGAGATACCTCGTAAGGATGTCCGATGTGTGTATCGAAACCACGGTCGTTTGCACCGATTACGCCGATACCCTGCATATTCTTACAAGCAGCTACGCAGCGACGGCAAAGGATACACTTGTTGTTATCGCGAACGAGGAATGCTGTGGAGGTGTCGAGCGGATAATGTACGCTCTCACCCTCGAAGTAACCTGCATCGCAACCATACTCATTTGCGAGAGTCTGAAGCTCACAAGAGGTGGAACGGGGGCAGGAGAGACACTTCTTCTCGTGATTCGAGAGAACCAGCTCGAGGTTTGTCTTTCTTGCAGCCAGAACCTTGGGAGTGTTGGTGAAGATCTCCATGCCGTCGTTAACGGGATATACGCAGGCGGTAACAAGTCCGCGAGCGCCGGTTACCTCAACGAGACAGAGACGACAAGCACCGATTTCGTTAATATCTTTGAGATAGCAGAGAGTGGGAATTTCAATTCCGGCATACTTGGCAGCCTCGAGAACTGTGGAGTTCGCGGGAACCTCGTATTCTCTGCCGTTTATTTTTACTTTTACCATATCCATTGTAAATTACGTGCTCCTTTCTATTACTGCTTGCTGATCGCGCCGAACTTACACTTTTCCATACAAGCGCCGCACTTAACACACTTTGCGTTATCGATAACGTGAGGCTGCTTAACGGTGCCGCTGATAGCTCCTGCGGGACATACACGCGAGCAAAGAGTACAACCCTTACACTTATCGGCATCGATAACGTAAGAGAGAAGCTTCTTACAAACGCCTGCAGGACACTTCTTGTCAACAACGTGAGCAACATACTCATCGCGGAAGTAACGGAGAGTGGAAAGAACGGGGTTAGGAGCAGTCTGACCAAGACCGCAGAGAGAAGCGGACTTGATATAGTTCGAAAGCTCTTCGATGCGATCGATATCCTCGAGAGTTCCGCGACCGTCGGTGATCTTTTCGAGAAGCTCGAGAAGACGCTTTGTACCGATACGGCAGGGTGCACACTTACCGCAGGACTCGTCATATGTGAATACGAGGAAGAACTTCGCAATGTCAACCATACAGATGTCCTCGTCCATAACGATAAGACCGCCCGAACCCATCATCGAACCGATAGCGATAAGGTTATCGTAGTCGATAGGAGTATCAATGAGGGATGCAGGGATACATCCGCCGGAAGGACCACCGGTCTGAGCAGCCTTGAACTTCTTACCGTTCGGAACGCCGCCGCCGATTTCTTCAACGACTTCACGGAGAGTTGTACCCATCGGAATTTCAACAAGACCTGTGTTGGTGATCTTGCCGCCGAGAGCGAATACCTTTGTACCTTTGGACTTCTCAGTACCCATAGAAGCGAACCACTCGGGACCGTTCAGGATGATCTGAGCGATATTTGCATAGGTTTCAACATTATTGATAATGGTAGGCTGACCGTAAAGTCCCTTAACTGCCGGGAACGGAGGACGGGGACG
>JAFTTS010000067.1 GCA_017466685.1 Clostridia bacterium | reverse complement strand
TGCCAGCGGATCCTGCAGACGGCGTGCGATCGAGATTGCGCTTCTCTGCATAACGTCATAATCGGGAAATTCCTCGGTTGCCTGCTTTGATGCGGAGTAAACCGATGCACCTGCCTCGCTGATAACGGCGTATTTAACGTCCGCGTCGATCTCTTTGAGAAGTCCTGCGATGAAGATCTCGCTTTCCTTCGATGCCGTGCCGTTTCCGATTGCGATAACGCCAACATTGTGAGCCGAAATGAGACGCTTTACGATACGCTTCGATTCCTCGATACGCTCCTGCGGCTTCATCGGATAAATAACTGCCGTGTCGAGCACCTTACCGGTTTTATCAACGACCGCGAGCTTACAGCCGTTTCGATAGCCGGGATCGTAACCGAGCGCGGTCTTACCCTTAAGCGGCGGCTGCATGAGGAGGTTTTTAAGGTTTACCTCGAACACCTTAAGTGCACCCTCGCAGGCATCGTCGAACATTGTTGAACGGATCTCACGTTCAATGGACGGTGCGATAAGTCGCTCATAGCTGTCAGTGATCGAACGCTGAACATAAACCTTTGCAGGGCTTTCGTTTTTCTGCATGATTCTCGAATAGAGGAAATTTAACACCATATCGCTCTGCATTTCGATCGAAACCTTAAGAAATTCCTCTTTTTCGCCGCGGTTAAGAGCGAGTATACGGTGACCGGGCAGCTTCTTTAAGCGTTCCTTGAATTCGTAATACTGCGAATAAACAGAATCCTCCTCTTTGGCGGCAACGGAAACCATTTCACCCCAGTCGAGGGTAAGAGAGCGTATAGCCTTACGGAAATCGGCATTGTCGGAGATATCCTCGGCGATGATGTCACAAGCACCTGCAAATGCATCCTCCGCGGTTTCAACACCGACCTCGGGATTTACGAGGGATGCTGCCATATCGTCAAGTGATGGCTCATATGTTTCGTTCTGTGCGAGTATTGCTTCGGCGAGAGGTTCAAGTCCGCGCTCACGTGCAACGGACGCACGGGTTTTACGCTTCGGACGGTATGGACGGTAAATGTCCTCAACCTCGGCGAGTATTGATGCTGTTTCAAGTGCCTTTTCGATCTCGGGTGTCATCTTGCCCTGCTCGGTGATGAGGGCGTGTACCTCGGCTTTACGCGCTTCGAGGTTGCGAAGATATGTAAGACGCTCGGCAAGATCACGCAGTCTCTCGTCGTCAAGCGAGCCCGTGACCTCCTTGCGGTAACGTGCGATAAAGGGGATAGTGTTTCCGTCGTCGATGAGTGCGACGGTGTTTTCGACCTGCTCGGTCGTGAGTGAGAGCTCTTCTGCGAGCTGTTTTAAGATGTCCATTGTGTTCTCCTTAATTTAATATGTTTGCTTCTTATTTAAGAAATGACTCAAGGTGTTTTTCTTCGTCTGCGGTTAATTCACGCCACTTTCCCCGCTCAAGTGAGGTATCGAGCGGTATTCCGGCAAATTCAACCCGTTCAAGATATATGACCTTGTTGCAGACTGCCTCGAGCATTCGCATGACCTGATGAAATTTACCTTCGGTCAGCGTTAAGTGACCTGACATTTTATCGTCACACAGCGAAAGAGACGCAGGCTTTGTAAGCTCATTATCAAGCATGACGCCCGATTCAAGACGTTTTCGGTCATCCTCGGTTATGTGACGCTCGGCTTTGAAATAATACACCTTTGAAACGTGGTGCTTGGGTGAAAGTAAGCGGTGACAGAGCTCGCCGTTGTTTGTCAGAATAAGCAGACCGAGCGTGTTTTTGTCAAGTCTGCCGCATGGAAAAAGTCCGAGCTTCTGTTCGCGCTCACCAAGCAGCTCGAGTACCGTTTTCTCTCTCGGATCGTCCGTTGCGGAGATGTAGCCCTCGGGCTTATTGAGCATGATATAGGTGAATTTTTTATATTTTACCGTCTCGCCGAAATATGTGACGGTGCTCTTTTCGGGATCAACGTGTATATCGGCTGCCTTTACCGGTATACCGTCAACGC
This sequence comes from Clostridia bacterium, assembly GCA_017466685.1. GTDB lineage: Bacteria > Bacillota > Clostridia > Oscillospirales > CAG-272 > Flemingiibacterium. Next base: position 5,955 of record JAFTTS010000067.1, on the reverse strand, counting down.
ATATCTTTCCTGCCTTTGCCGCTTTTTTACATTCGGTACGGCTGCAGATGCCCATTTCGGAAAGCAACTTGTCAATTCTCATGTGAAAAGTCCTATCAGCGCAGTGCAGATAAATATTGCGGCGATACCGAAGATGAGCATTCCGACAACAAAGCCGAGTATGAATTCCTGCGTTACTGTGCGCTCTTTGTATTTATACTTCTTTTTTGTTTGCTTTTTAGCTCTCGGTGAAACGGTGGAGGGGAGCGCCTTTTTGGTCGGACGTACCGGATTTACGCGCTCGTTTTGTCCTCTGACAGGTGGGCGCTGCAGCTGTTTGTAATTTACATTCCTCGGCGGAGCTTTGCGCGGATCGTAAACAATGCGAGGAGGAACATTCCTGCTTGGCGGCAGATTTCTCTGCGGTACATTCTGCGATATATTCTGCGGCATACGAGGCCTTGGCGGCATATTCGGACGCTCGCGGGTCGGTATATTCGGCATACAGCATTACCTCCGTTTGAAGTGATGTCAATCTGCATTGTTGACGTTATATTTATATTTTAACATAATATGCCCGAAAAGTAAAGCGAAGTGAGAAATTTTTTTCAGACTGACGGAAAAAACATACATATTTCAGTGAAATATCGGCAAAATCACACCTAAAACTTTTTAAAAACACTTGCAATCGATGGGATTTTGTGCTATAATATATACGTTATGTGCCCTCACGGCACTAATGAGGACGGTCCGCTGCGAAGCTCTGCATGAACGCCCTCCATCACTTAAATTTTTTAAGGAGGAAGCCACAATGGATTTAATCAAGGCTTTAACTAATGAGCAGCTTAAGGAAAATGCTCCCGTGCTTAACGTTGGCGACACCGTTAAGATCCACAACAAGATCAAAGAGGGTAACAGAGAAAGAATTCAGATGTTCGAAGGTACCATCATTGCAAAGAACGGTGGCGGCATTTCCGAAACCTTTACCGTAAGACGTGTATCCTACGGCGTTGGCGTGGAGAAGACCTTCCCGGTACATTCCCCGAACGTTGAAAAGGTTGAGATCATCAGACGCGGTAAGGTTAGACGTGCAAAGCTGTACTATCTGCGCGACAGAGTTGGTAAGAGCTCCAAGGTTAAGGAACAGCTTTAATCGTATCCTGAACCAAAATAGTTCACAAGAATACGGTGTATCCGAAAGGGGTATGCCGTATTTTTCGTTTTTATGCTCGAAGCGCAACTGCACCAAACGAGCAAAGGAGCACCATAGCCGCCGTCGAAGTTGGCGGCGAGAAGCGGTACAGGTATCAAAGCGAATTGTGAGCCGTAGGCGAACTGAGCGCAAATCGAGCATTCGCAAGGAGGTGCAAAGGGGAGCTCGAGGGGAATAGGAAACTGCGGCGAGCTGGTTCCTGTTCCCCTCGAATTACGCGAAAAATGATTTGCAATCTAAAAAATTCGGATATACTTTTGTCATTTGAGAAAAAAGTAACTTTCATACTCATATCGAAGAAATACTTTCTTCAAAGTATGCCGCTTCGAGCTCCGTATCATTCGAGAGGGATGGACACCAGCTGCGCAGTTTTCCACCCCTCTCGAGCTCTCCCACCCTTCCTTGCGGATGCTCGATTTGCGCTCAGTTCGCTAACGCTCCAATTCGCTTTGTTAGCGGTAACCGTTCGTCCCGCCAACTGCGTCGGCGTCAGGTGCTTCATTGCTTCTTCGGTGCAGTTGTGCTTCGATCGCGCTTGGTCGCTTTGTTGGCGTTGAGCGTTCGTACCGCTAATTGTATCGGCGGCAGTACACCATTTTTCGTTTTGGTTGAAAAAACATAAAAATTAAAAAATAGTGATTGATTTTTCTGTCGGAATATGTTACTATAATATTATAGAAATATGTGCTCGATCATCGGGTATCACTTGGTATCGGAGAACTTATATGAAAACTATCGGATTTCCTATGAAAAAAATATCGTTTGTACTGTCAGGCGTTATTCTCGCTGTACTTTTGTGCGTTTCTTTTGCAACGGGCGTTTTTGCGGCAGAGGATGGCTGTGAGATAGCATCGGTGACGCTTAATAAATCAAAGGCGGAGCTTACGCTTGAAATAAAGCTGCCCAAGGATTACGTTAAAGAAAACAAGTCGGAAACACTGTATCTCTTTGAGCTTGCACCGTATCAGTCGGCTGATGACATAAATACGCTTGAGCCGGTCAAGTCTTTTAAGATTGGCAATAAGATCACTTCAAAGCTCTCGTTTTATAACGGCAATGTGACAAGACTTTATTCGGGATTTGTTGTTGCGATTCAGAATGACGATTCATCATACACTGCCCTGACAAACACAAAATATATCGATAATCCCGAGGCTCTTGCGGAAAATACCGAGTCGTATCCGACTAAAAGCTCGAAAAAGGGACTTGGGCTGCAGATGTTTTCCGATGCACAGCAGCTTGGCGTTATGCACACGGTCGTCAACGTTGCGATAAACGAGTATATGCTCGGTGAAAACAGTGACAATGCACAGTCGTTTATCTATAACGGACGCACGTTCTATATCAACAAAAATAAATTAAGAGTTCTCGACCATACCGTGAAAACCTACACCGATGCCGGAATAAACGTTTATTTCAACATAATTCTGAGCGCACCGAAGGCAGAGGATCACGAGAACATCAAGAGTCTTTACTGCGAGGGAATTTCAGCGGATGCAAAGCGTTTCGCGCTCAACACCGAAAACGAAAACGCAATGCATTTCTTCCGTGCGTTTATGGATTATATCACGGCACGTTACACTCAGGCAGATCATGCTTACGGTTTCGTTCCGGGTATAATACTCGGCTATGAGGTCAATTCAAACCGCGTCTGGAACAATGCAGGACCGACGGATCTTGAGAGCTATGTTTCGTCATACTGCACCGCTTTCAGAATTGCTTACACGGCAATGACCTCGCATTATTCGGAAGGACGGGTTTACATCTCTCTTGCAAACAATTTCAGCGTTGCCGAGGGTGACACTGCGGCAGTCCCGGGTTCACTCTGTGACTATCCCGCAAAGGATTTCCTTGATCTTTTTGCTGAAACAATAAAGGCATCGGGCGACATTCCGTGGGGACTTTCGATAAATCCTTACGCTTCCGACACTTCGCTGACCGATTACTGGAATGACACGCAGGCAAGCGACAGCTTCGAAACTCCGTATATAACGATGAAGAATATAAACACTCTGACTCGCTATATGAACGAGGAGCGGCTTCTCTACAATTCGGAGCCGCGAAGCATTATTATCGGAGAATTTGGTGTTTCCGGCGATCCCGGCACTGATAATTCCATGACGATGCAGGCAGCGGCGTATGCACTTGCATATTATACGGCAGATCAGAATGAGGACATTGATGCGTTTATTTATCACGGTCATGTGGATCATTCGGGTGAAGCTCGTTACTATGGTCTCTGGACAAACAAAGAGGGAAGCGTTTCCGAGCCTGCGGCAAAGAAGCCGATATATAACGTCTTTTCGCTTATTGACACCGAGCAGAGTGAAGCGGTCACGGCATTTGTGAAGCAGACCGTCGGAGATAATGCGTTTAATGCGGTTATGAGCGATAATGTGAAATATAAAATATTCAACAAGCGTACATTACTCTCATCCGAAGGTGTCGAAGCCTCGGATTTTGCAAAAGGCTATACGGAAAAGACACTGTTTGATCTTACCGTTGGCGATGACGAGGGCTTTTATCCGACGGACGGTATTAATTATCTCGAGCTTCGTCCCACCGAGAGCGGTGACAAAACGGCACTTTATGCACTTATGAACGGTACTCCGACCGAGTATAAGGGTATTGGCAACACGATTGCGGACGGTGCTTTTGATAAAGCGCAGTATATTACGGTACGCATGATGGTAAATGCACCGAGCTCGCTTAATTCGCTTGATGTGATGGTGCGTTTGCAGTCGATGGGTGACGCTGAAAATGACACGGTCGTTTTTGTGGGTGAAGCCTCGATAAAGCCGAACGAATGGCAGGAGGTCAGCTTTAAAATAAAGGATCTGGTTTCGGCGGCAGACGGGGATGTTGATCTTATCAAGCTTTGGGTTAAAACGCCGGACAGTGCTCCCGAGGAGGGTGAGTACGGAATCTGGCTTGAGAGCGTGGTTATTCACACGAAGAACGGAATGGGCTTCTTCGGTTGGTTTTTCACGATACTGTTGATTCTCCTGCTTCTTGCCGTGGCGGCATACGGTGTACTTTATCTGCGTGCGCAGTATATAAGAAAGCAGCGCCGTTTGGCTGCAGAGCGTCGTCGCCGTGAGATGCTTCGCCGTGGGCAGATGATGCAGACACAGCAGACACAGAACATAAAGCCGCCGCAGTCACGACCATCCCGTCGTCCCGGCGACACACAGGATTTTGATAACAGAAATATTTGATTTATGGGAGCTGTTTTCGGACGGCTCCTTTTTTAGTCGTAATTTAATATCCGGATTCTGCAAATCAGTGCAGAATTTTTTATTTTGCGGTCATTTTCCATCTTGCTTGTCCGTATACATTAAGTAAACACAGGGAAAGGGGATGACGGTGTGCGCGAGGATGGTTTGCTTCCCGAGGTGGCTTTACAGAGTGTGCCGGCACGGGTTTACGGACGGATATGTGAGCTTATACATATCGGACGGGTGCGTGCGGCGGATATATCGGAAATACGTCTGCGTGTATGTGGGGAAGCGAGTGTCACTGCGCTTGGCGAGAACATTCCGCTTGGCGAGAGGGTTTCGGTGACTGAAATTGCCGAATGTGTTGCGAGTCTTTGCCGAGGTTCGGTCTATGCTCATATGGAAACGATACGAAACGGTTACATTTGTACGCGTGACGGTATTCGTGTCGGTGTGTGCGGCACACTTGCGGCGGACGGACGGGCTGTCAGTGAGATAACCTCTGTGAATATCCGTATAGCGCATATTATACGCGGTGTTTGTGAATATTTGCTGAAGCTTTGTTATGAGCCGCCAAGGATAAAGTCACTGCTCATATATTCTCCGCCGGGTATCGGTAAAACGACGGTACTGCGTGAGCTTGCGGTACGCCTTGGCGGTGAGCTTTCACGACGGGTGGCGGTTATTGACACACGCGGAGAGCTGTATATTGAAAAGATGTTTTCGGGGACGATGTGTGACATACTGTCGGGATATCCGCGTGCACACGGTATCGGGATCGCGACACGCACGCTTTCACCCGAGGTGATCATATGTGACGAGCTTGGGGATGCAGAGGAAGCAAAACAGCTTCTCACGGCGCAGAATACGGGCGTTCCGATAATCGCCAGTGCACACGCTTCAAATTTGACGGGACTCCTTTCACGACCGAATATCCGTATGCTGCATGATGCAGGAATATTTTCGGGTTATGTCGGACTTTCGAGAGAGAGGGTTAACGGGCGGATGGGACGGTGCTTTTCTTTTGATTATACTCCTTTTGAGGATTCGGAGGAGTTATCGGTGTGCTGAGGCTTTTCGGAGGGTTGCTGATCTTATGCGCGTGTACGGCGATCGGTTTTTCTGCGGCAGCTATGTACCGTTTACGAGTTGAACAGCTTGAGGGATTCAGGTCGCTTGTCGGTTATATAGGTGCGCAGATCGGTGTGTTTTTGACGCCGCTTGAGCGTATCTATGCCGATTTTAAGAATACACGTCTCGAAGCGTGCGGATTTTTGGAGCTACTCAGGAATGGTGACGGTGAAGCCGCGGTGTATGGATGTCGTACAAAGCTTTTTTTGAATGACACGGAGATAAACGAGGTTATAAAATTCTTTCGCGGACTCGGTTTGCATGATGCAAAGGAAGAGGAACGTCACTGTGCGTATTATGAAAAACGATTTGTTGAGCTGTGTACTTCGGCAAAAGCTGAAGCTGTATCGAAAGTACGCCTTTGTCGGACGTTTGGCTTTCTCGGCGGTCTTATGCTCGAGGTGATTTTGATTT
>JAFTTS010000066.1 GCA_017466685.1 Clostridia bacterium | reverse complement strand
GTCATCTGTGCATAGTTGTCAGTACCGGTGAGGTTTGCGGTGTTGATTGCAAAGTCGAGTGAGAGCGAGCTTCCAAGAGTCATGGTTACACCGGAGAGGTCGAACTTCTCAACTGCTGTGTATACGTTGTATGCGGTGTCGGTTTCAACAACTTCATATCCATCTGCTGCAACAACATTTGCAGTAAAGCCGTTCTTGATGATGGAAACTACTTCTGCAACGGTTACTTCTTCGGTAATGTCTGCAAGAAGTGTGATATCGCCGTCTGCTGCGAGTGCGTCTGCGAGGCTTACGTACTTATCGTCGCCAATCTGTGCAACGGGTACGAATGCATCGTAGGTTGCTCTTGCAGCTTCGAGGTCAGCGTGATTGGTAACGAGTGCCTTCTGATCGTCGGTGAGAGCCGCATATGCTTCCTCTGCCGCGATGATGGGAGCTTCGTTGCCGTAAGTTACTGTTCCAATTGCGTCGATGAGTGTGATAACTGCATCTGCTGCTGCTTGGTCAGCTTCAGTCTTTTCGTTCGCTGCAACAAGTGCGTCATATGCGTCTCTTGCTGCTGTAAGGGTTTCGTAGTTGGTAACGAGCTCCTTCTGTGCATCGGTGAGTGCTGCATAAGCTTCCTCTGCTGCAACGATTGCCGCTTCGGACTCAAGTGTTACCTCGCCGATTGCTTCAATTGCCGCGATAACTGCATCTGCCGCAGCCTGGTCGGGATCTGCCGGTGCTTCGCAAGGCACAATAGTGATCGCATCAATGTCGAGATCATATGTGCCGTTAACCTCGAAAACAATGTCACTTACAAGTGTCGCTTCGTCAAGGGTGATCGTGAACTCACGCTCAACAAGCTCACTTGTCAGAGGAAGTGTACCGAGTACGGTTTCGCCATTCTTTGCGGTAAGAGTGATCGTGCTGTTAGCGATTGTGCTGTCAATGTCGATGGTGGTAGTTACCTCTCCATCTTCATTGATTACATATACGTAATCCGCAGTCTTAACGTAATTAACACGCACCTTACCGGAAACTGTATAAGTACCTGCCGCAAGCTCGGTGTCGTCTGTAACGATGAATGCGGTGTTCGCGCTATCAACTGAAGACACACGATTGAATATCGGAGCGTTTACAACGTCGATTTCACACTTGCCTGTCGCGCCTTTATACCAGCCTGCCGCGGTGTCACCCTTAAGTGCGTCAGTGTTTTCAAGAACTACAGCAGTGTATGTTCCGTCATCGTTCTTAACGGAAAGCGAAAGTCCGTCAATGTCAATGGGTGCATACATAGAAGCTGTACCCGAGCCGTCACCCCAGAAATAGAAGCTTACAGGCTTACCGTTTGTAGCTTCTGCAGGCTGGAACTCATAGCTGAATTCTTGCCACTCGGAGGTGGGAGAGAATTTGGATTTTACGTTAGTTCCGCCATAGGACGCAGATGTGAACATTGCACCTGCAATAACTCTGAAGCCGGGAGTAATGTCACTTGCTGTACTGCGTGCAAAGAACGAAAGCTTATATGTCTTTGCAGAATCAAATGTCAGCTCGTCTGCCTGATATATAGCCGCTGCTTGCTGATGTGTACGGTCATGTACATGGATATAGCTGTTATCGGTGTCGCCCTCGCGTACGTCGGTCACGGGGATAACAGGCGAACCGTCTGCGTTTGCATATTCATCGGAGTATGCAACAGTCTGGGTTACAGTGATATCAGTGAAATCAAGAGTATATGTGCCGTCAATTGCAAATACGATGTCGCTTACTGCAACAGCCTTGGTGGTTTCAAGGACGAATGTGCCCTCGGTCCATGCGTTTGTTACGGTAACAGCGTCACCGATTACATTGTCGCCAACGGAAGCAGTGAGAAGTGTTCCGTCTGCATTGTTGTAATCGTATTCAACAACACGGTACTTACCGGAGATCTCATAAACACCTGCCGAAAGTACATCCTCGGATGCAGATGTGAAAGCAGTGTTAGCCTCACCCGCGCCGATACGGTAAATTTCGGTGTCAGCATCAATAGCAATATATTCGGCTGCGCCGTTAGCAGTCCAGTTTCCGGTGCTGTCGTAAAGGTTAGCGGTCGAGCCGTAAGCAACAACGGAAATGTCATCAACATAAACCGGTGCGCCGCCGTCCTCTGTGAACCAGTGACGTCTGAGTTCTAACTTCAGATTATCAGAATCAGCCGTTGTGGTAACATCAAAGCTGTAATATGTCCACTCATCGGTGATCTTCATGCCTCTTGCTCCGCTCGGCTTGTATTCAACACCGTTGAGTAAAGGACGAATACTGATCAGACCATCCTGATAAACGCTTGTTGCGCCTTCGGGATTGCTTGTCGGAGCATTAAGACGCTCACCTGAACGCGCCCAGAAGGATACAGTATATGTTCCTGCCGGCATAGACTCGGTCTGGGTGTATATAACACCTGTGTTTTCAGCACCGACAAAGGAGCCGTAACTGCTGTCTGTATCGCCGGTACGTTCATCGTTTGTAACGAGAACAGGAGTGTTGTCTGCGCTTACATATTTGTCGGTATATGTTGCAACCTTGGTGATCGTGATATCATCAAAATCGAGAGCCGCATCATCATCGAGCGTGTATACGATATCGCTGACATTAACAGCCGATGCCGCATCAAGAGTGAATGTTCCGACTGTCCAGTCGTTTGTCAATGCAATACTTCCCTCAAGTGCATCAGAACCGCACTCTGCAGTAAGTTTTGCAGTGTTATTATCGGAATCAACATTATATGCAGTTGTTGCATTATAGGTGAGCTTGGTATAATCAAACTCGCCGAGGCGGAATTTACCGCTGATCTCATAAATACCGGGAGTGAGAACCTCATCACTGTAAGCATTAAAAGCGGTATTTACGCCTGTCACGCTCTTAACTCGTGTATATTCGAGATCGGTTACAGTGGTAAAGGTCGGTGCAGTATGACCGGGATTTGCAATATAAGCATCCGCATCAATAAGCTCCTCTGCACCGTCAACAGTCACCCACTCGCCTGCTTCATTCTGTTCAACCTCGATAAAGCTGATACCGTCGATATCAAACGGAACAACCGAAGCCGCATTGACATAGCGATAGATTTGAACATCTGTCGGAACTGCAGAGGTCGGCTTGAAGATTGCGGTGTACTCTGCCCATTCGTCCGTTATCGTGGCTGTCGCATTGAAGTTTGAATTGTAACCTGCCCAACCGAAGAGAGCCTTCGGATTAGTTGCGCCAACCTTGAAATAGAGCATCGAAACATTTGTATTTTCTTCGCCGGGATCATTGCCTGTGTTCGGCATTGTACGAATCCAGAGCGAGAGCTTGTAGTTTTTCTCGGTGTCAAGTGTGAACTCGGAATCAACTGCCGGGAACTTAATACCCGAAGCATATTTTTCGAGTCCGCTGAGTCTCATATACTGAGCGTCCGTGTCACCGGGACGAGCATCGTTTACGTTAACAACAGCACCTTCGTAACCGTTTGTTATATAATCCTCGGAATAATCAAGTCCGCTGATCTTTGTAACGGTTATGTTATCAAAATCGAGTGCAACTGTATCGTCAAGTGCAAAAGCAAGACCACTCAAACTTGTGCGCTTGGTTAACTCAAATGCAAATGTTGCATCTGTCCAGTCGTTGGTAACTGTAACACTGCCGTCAAGTGCCTCATCTGCAAAGGAAGCGGTGAGAGCTGCATAGTTGTCATTGGTCTCAACGTCGCCCGTATCTGCACCGGTTTCCTCATTCTTCACATAAGTGAGTTTGCCGAAATCAACAACGGGAAGGCGGAATTTACCACTCACCTCATACACACCGGGAGTCAATGTTTCCATTCCGGTATATGTAACAGAAGTGTTGGTCGAAGCGGCATCTACCGTGAGATATTCCGTATCGGTAACTTCGGTGATCACAGCATTACCGCAAGGCGCATATGTGCAATCAGCCATATAATTAACCGGATTTTCAACAACAGTAAATTCAGACCAATCGTCGCTGCTAAGGGGCACAGCCTCAACTATCGACACACCGTCTATCTCATACGGTACGGCGTCCTTAGCATTCCAGTGGCGGCGAAGAGTCAAAGCATTTATGGAATAACCGTTCTCGTAGGTTTCCGGGTTAACCCAAATGATATGCCAATACTCCTGCCATTCGTCGGTCAAGGTAGCTCTGTTAGGGATATTACCTGCATTGGCACAACCTATGCTATTTACGCCAACACCATTGCCGGTTTCGGCGTTAGTGTACAAAACACGAAGCTCCATAGCCGCAGTGGCATCCTTGGTAGCCATTGTGCGGGCATAGAAGGAAACCTTATAAAATACGCCCGGCTCAAAAGTAAAGCCATCTTCAAAAGTATAGGTAATACCGTCGCTGCTTGAATCTACATTACCTATATGCAGATAAGCGTCAGTGTCGCCATCACGGGCAGCGTCCACTGCCACAGCATTGGTGCCTTCTGACGTTACCCATTCGGTGTCATCGAGCGAGATAACGTCTGTTGACTGCAACTCATAGTCAGCCGCAGCCGCTGTTAATGGCAGACTCGATGAAATGAGTGTTGCCGCCAACAGAAGAGATAGGATTCTTTTCTTTTTCATTGTGCTAACCTCCATAAAATTACAGCATTCGCTGTTTAGATATAATTTAGCGGAAAGCTACGTGAGCGCAGTGTTCTTATCTTGCTTAAAACAACTGCCGGAGATTTGCGTTTTTCACGTACACTTTTCCGACGAGCTCGGGCTTAAAAAGTAATTTTTACAACTGTAATGCTGAATTTTTGACAAAATCGAGCCAACGTCATTACTTTTTATGCACAAATCCGTAAAATAATTATATCATTTTTCAAAGAGTTTAGCAATCCACAATATATAGATTAATCAGCCGCATTTGCACAAATCTGTTTTTTCGCCGAATATCGTGCATTTGAACAAAAAGAAAAAGAGCCTGTTACAGCTCTTATCTTATGCTATTTACAGCTAACCGCCATTTCAGGCTCGGCCGAAAGCTTCGCCATACGTTTTTCCGTGTTAACGTCCGCATTGACGGATTTGGGATCATGATACGTCGGAACAACACGCATAAGCGCATCCTTTGCAAGCTTGTCATCGTATGTATCAATCGCTTCACGAAGAATGTCAAGCTTTTCGCTAAGTTCAGCCGCAGTCAGCGGTGTGTCACGCTCGATGAATATGAGACTGTTCTCCGTTTTGTCAAGCTCCTCGGTACGAATAAGCAACTCCTCGTAAAGCTTTTCGCCCGGACGAAGTCCCGTTTCAATGATATCGATATCGCGGTAAGGTTCGAATCCGCTCAGCCTGATCATCGTTTCGGCAAGCTCAAGAATACGGATCGACTTGCCCATGTCAAGCACGAACAATTCGCCGTTCTTCGCCATTGCTCCGGATTGAAGCACAAGCTGACTCGCTTCGGGTATCGTCATAAAGTAGCGTATGATACGCTTGTCCGTTACCGTAACCGGTCCACCGTTCATGATCTGACGCTTAAAGAGCGGTACGACCGACGCCGAGCTTCCGAGAACGTTACCAAACCTTGTTGCGCTGAACGTCGTGGTTTTCGAGGTCAGACTGTGACTCTGAACGATCATTTCGCAGACGCGCTTCGTTGCACCCATTACGTTTGTGGGATTTACCGCCTTATCGGTCGAAACCATGATGAGACGTTCAACCTCGTATTTTTCAGCCAACTCAACGACATTGAGTGTACCGAAAACATTATTCTTTATCGCCTCACAGGAATTTCGCTCCATAAGCGGAACGTGCTTGTGAGCCGCAGCATGAAGGATGACGTTCGGTCTGTGATGTGAAATGACCTTTTCAACGCCCTCTCTGTCACATACAGAAACGATCTCCACACAAAGATTCAGCTTACCACCGTAAGCAATACGAAGCTCCTGCTGAATATCGTATGCGCCGTTTTCATAAACATCGAGAATTACAAGCGATTTCGGCTCCATTCTCGCAATCTGACGACAAAGCTCGCTTCCGATAGAACCGCCGCCACCCGTAATAAGGACGACCTTGTTTCTGTAGTAATCGCTTGTTTTGTCGTTATTGACCTTGATCGGCTTGCGGAAAAGCAGCTCCTCGATGTCAAATTCACGCATCTGACGCTTGCTCTTGTCAGCCGCTTGCATTACGGGATAGTCATAAATTTTAACCCTACATCCCGTCTGCTTGTAATATTCGTAAAGCTCTTTAACATATTCGGGCTCAATGTTCGGAAGCGCAAAAACAATTTCCTGAACTGAAAGCTCGAGCAGCTTAGGCGTAACATTTTTGTCTCCGCCGAAAACGGGTAAACCTAAAATTTCACGTCCGATCTTCGAGCGGTCGGTATCAACAAAGCAGCAAGGAATATATGATGCGCGCGGATTTTTAATAAGATCCTCGGCAAGTGCAACGCCGACACGTCCGGCTCCGACTATTGCAATTCTGATCTTTGTATTCTTAGAGCCATCTTCCGAATCGTCCTTCGAGACTTTTTTATCAATGGAAAGACCTGTCAGGACCAGCGCAAGACCGCGAAGAAACGGCAGTGGTCTATCGCTTTTATTAAGATACTCATAAAAGAACTGATACAAGAGTCTTATCGCAACAGCAAGCAGAAGACTTGACGATATTACCAAAAAAGTGCGGACAAATGCAATCTTTTCGATCTTCACAACCTGCTTTAAAAGGTCGGGAACGAACTGATTGACGATCTGATACAGAGCACCTGCGAAAACATCGGCAATAATCAATCTGATATACGAAAAAGGTGAACTGTAACGCCAAATCTGCTTATATATGCCTCCGATTGCTCTGCATACGAAAACACATATGCTTGCCATAAAAAGGTGGATCACAACCGAAAGCGGCTGCAATTTTTCGGCACTGCTCGGGTTAAATCCAAGTAAGAATAAAACTACTGCGAGCAGTATTACAAAATCATAAACCTGAAGCGGAAGATGGGGGTGTCTGCGTGATGTCGCCTGATCTTTACGCTCGGTCTGATCGTTCGATCTGCTGTTCATTACACATTATTACTCCTCAATTTTATAGAAAAGGGACAATACGGTTTCCTTTGCCGCAGCCTCATCGATATGATATTCAACAAACTCGCCGTCTTTTCTGGCTTCACCCTTGAGCGAGATCGTTTCTTCATATTCATAGCCCTGCAAACGCTCCATCAAACGTTTTAATTGATCGAACGTGCTCTCGGAAACCACATAACCGTTAACGTCATTCAAAACGTCCAGAACATTTTCAAGATCTGCGGTTGTGTATTTATCAAAAAGCGCACTGATGTACTGACGCTGACGTTCCATACGGTCAAGGTTACTTTCTTCTGCTTCGCCGCCTCTCCATCTGACGAACGCAAGCGCATTGTCACCCTCGAGCGTTACACTCGCGCCCTTGACAAATTCCTCACCAAGTGCCGGGAGATCCTCGTTAAGAGTGACCGTAACGCCGCCGATGCTGTCATTGATGATCGGAACAGCGTCCATCGTCACCGAAAAATAGTGATCGATGTCTATATTATAAAGCAGGTTTTCAACAACATCAACTGTATTGCGGCAACGCAGCTTATCTTCACCGCCGCCATATGCATGAGCAAGTGCCAACTGACCTTTAAAGGTTCCGTATTTCTCGCCGGCATCGTTTCTCTGTACGATAGTCGTCATCGTGTCACGGTTGATGTGAAGTACGCTGAAGGTTTTATTCAAGTCATCGATAGCGAGCAGCGCAATAAAGTCTGCCTGTTCGGAATCAGCCCTGGAGCCATCCGGGGTTTCCATGGAGTCAATACCCATAACAAGCACGGTTTCGATATTACTGTTCAACTCATACCACTGCTCGTTATAAAACATACCTCTGTGATCCGAACCCTTGGAATCCGGATCAGCCGTTTCGTCGATAACCTTTTCAGCGCAAGCAAAAAACAAAATCAAGGACACGGTAAGAGCGAGCAAAACAACAATAAATATTATGCTATTGGTTTGTTTTCTTTTTTTCATCTTTCAGCATCCTTATCTCAAATAAAATATCAGCCTGAAAATGAAGGATCAGCTTTACGCGGCATTACGCTTGCCGATTTTCACAAGGCAGAACACTGCGCCGAGTCCGAACACAACAGCGCCGATGATTGCGGGAGTTAAGTATTCGCTAACGCCGGTTGCAGGGCCGTCTGGACCGTCCTGAGGCATTTCGGCGGAATCTCTGATGATAGCATAAACAGTCTTGGAAGTACCCTCGATCGTGATGATGCCATTCTCATCGATAGTATAGTTAACAATTTTCCAACCGTCTCCATCGGAGGACTTTGCAATTATAATAAATGCATCGCCGTACTCAAGACCGATGGCTCTGATATCGAAAGAAATCTCCTTACCTTCGCCCTCGATACCGATTTCGTGTAAGTGGCGTACGTCAAAAATTTCAGTGATAACAGCATTCTCAATGGGAGCACCGTCTGTGATCTCATCCCAGATCTCCTCAAAATTCTCGATAAGATCCTCGAGCGCTTTTTCGAGATCCTCCTTCGCATCGATAAGAGCATCCTCGATTTCGTCGTGAACCTCCTTATCCTCATCGTCGAGATGGTCGATAGGAGTTACGATCAGATCGTCATCCTCGGTGCTGTCGGGGTCGTCAATATGCTCAGGACTGTCAATAGCCTCGATACTGGGCACGAACGTCGCAGCAAAAGCCGTCGTCGTGAAAATGAACATCGCAAGCATTAACATCGCAGCAATACGTAAAGCTTTCATGGTAAAATATCTCCTTACATAAAATTTTCATTAATAAGTCAGGATATGCCATTATCGGCAAGATCCTCGTTGAACACCGCCATAACAAGATATCTTCTGGCGGCATTTTCGCCTAAGCAAACCGAAAGGATGATAACACGGTCACCCACCTCGGGAAAAGCTTCTTCATTAAAATTGGCATTGATGGCACGTATATCCTTAACATCCGCAAAGAAACGCCTGTACATATACGGCTTTGAAAAATTATACGCATCAAGAATGTGAAGCGCATCATACGGAACTGCGGCAAAGACGGTATAATGCCGAACCTCGCCCGGAAGATAGATCATAATGTCACTATGCTCCTTAAATGACGAGGGATCCGAATATGTCCGCTCAAGACGGCCGAACATCGAGCCCGAACGCATTGTATGTCCGTAAATCAAAGTGACGGGATCATTGAAATCGAGACCGTTATATGTGGACTGAGTGAACAGCGCGCCTCCGAGATAGTAAGAATTGTCAAAGCCGGTATTCAGATACTTTTCATCATAATTTTTACTTTGCAGTATCGGATAATCGATCCTTGTACCCTTGATCTCGAGCCAGGCATGGATTTCGGAGTTTACTTCCCACAGCTTATCAAAATTAAGCGTCGCCGAGGGATTGTGAACCTGCGGTCTTGCCGTGACTTCATCGGAAGTGTCCCGCTCATCACCACCGACATCCAGAGTTTCAGGCGGAGTGTATGTATCCTTTGTAACCTCAGGCTCTGCAGTTGTGTCCGTATCATAAACCGTTTCAAACTGTTTTATCGAATCTCGCAAGGAATCGAGCGAATCGCCGTCATCCTTCATATCGACCTGATATGCAAAATTCAGATATAAACAAATGCCAACACAGTTAAGACAAACCAACAGTAAAATTATATATTTAAGTTTAGTGTTGTTTTTCATATTCCAACCTTAACAACAGCCTGATCATCCGAGCTGTGTATATCGGCGTGAAGCAGATCGTATGCCTCAATCATCATATTATCGAGTACATCCTCGCCAACCCGTTTCGCAATGACCTCGCAAGCCTCTCCGATATTCGGAGTACGCACGGTCATGCTGTGACAATCCGAGCCGAGGAGCTGTATCCATCCTCTTTTCAGCATTTTAAGCGCAAATCTGACGCTTCTCCGATCAAGAAAAAACGAAGCGTTCGACTGCATTGCAATGCCGTTTTCAAGCAAAGTATGTATAACATCTTTCTTTTGTTCGAAAAGATATCTTTCAACGTGAGCAATAACGACCCGACAGTTTCCGAGATTGTTAAGCTGAAGCAGATCGTCAACCATCCGGGAAGTCCAGGTGCCGTGCGGCATTTCAACGAGCAGGCACGGAGTTTTTCCAAGCTTCAGACCGGGATAATCGTTCATACAGGTGATTCCCGCAAAATATTCTATCTCAGCTCCGGGTATAAGATGTACATCCGAAATTTCCGCATCTGCCGAAACAGCCGCCTTCAATTTTGCAAAAGCACTGTCACGCCGTGCAAGAAACGCTTCCGGGTTATCGCGCTGAGGATAAAAATGCGGAGTTAAAGCCACGCAGACAACGCCCGATGATTTCAGAGTCTTTATCATCTGTACGCTTTCTTCAAGCGACTGGCTTCCGTCATCAACCTGCGGCAGAATGTGCGTATGAAAATCGATACGCGAGCCGGGAATGAACCGCTGCTTCACAAATGCTTCTGTCATTATCAGCTATCTTTATGAGTACCGTGCGAATCACGTCCGGAGCTGTGTCCGGAATCATGTTTGCGATTATACTGCTGCTCGTACGCATAACCGTAGCCGTAACCGTAACCCGAATGATGACGGTGAGCACCTCTTGAATAATATCCGGAATGCTTACCGTAGCCGTAGCCATAAGAACCGCGACTGTATTTATATCCGCCGCTCTTCTTATATTTATATTTACCGTATTTGGTTTTATACTGCGCACAGGTGAGTACAAGACCGATAATACGCGCACCGCTTAAATTGAGCTGATGGATCGTATCGTCAAGCAGTCTCTTGTCAACATATTCCTGTCTTACAACGACTATCATACCGTCAACCAGCTTCGATGCGATAAGTGCATCCGAAACCTCGGCAACGGGAGGAAGGTCGATTACGATATATTCATATGTTTCCTTGAAAGCATTAAGCAGTATTTCGAATCTCTTTGAAGAAAGCAGCTCGGTCGGGTTCGGAGGAATATCTCCGCAGGGTATTACCTGAAGACCGTCATGCAGCACAGAAGCTCTGACGGCATTGATGTTATCGCCCTTTCCGACAAGTATATTACTGAGTCCGGGAGTTGCTTCAACCTCAAGCAGCTTGGGAACTCGCGACATACGCATATCCGCGTCTATGAGGAGAGTTCTCTTTCCTGCCTTCATAAGGTCATACGCAAGATTGATCGAGGTCGTGGTTTTACCCTCATGTGCCATCGCACTCGTGACTCCGATAATGTGACATTCGCTATCGTCTGCAAAGCTGAACATTATGTTTGTGCGAAGACGCTTATGTGCCTCCGCCATCGCGAACGAACGCTTTCTTCCGATGGTTGATGCAACCTCCTCGAGCGAAGGGCCGTTTTTGTTTTTATCAGCCTTAGCCGCCTTCATCATTTTTTCTTTTTCAGCTTTCTTCTGGGCTTTTGTTTTCTTTGTTTTGCCCGCAGAAGCATTATCAGCTGAGAAAAGATCGTCTGTATTATTTATGGCGTTTTGTTTTTCGTTGTTGTTATTCATTTGTTTCCGCCTCTCGTTTGTGCTTCTTCATAGCTACGGGCATATCCGTTTTCATCCATGGTACGGTGATAACCGTATTTCCCGTGATAACCGTATTTATACCTTGACTTATAATAATGCTTGTAGCCATATGCCTTCTTGGAAACGCTGTATGCCTCGGGAACGACTGCAAGTATCGGGATGTTATATCTCTGCTTCAGATATTCCTCATCACGAACCGTCGTATTCATAAGGTCCTCGATAACGATTATCGCACAGCTGAGTACCGCTCCGACAAGAATACCGATAACAGCATATCTCGTATACGAAGGTGACGAACGTGCCGTGGGAGTTATCGCGGTATCAACAACACGCACCGAGCTTCCGTCAACGATATCCGCGATTCTGTTGGGAAGGATATCAACCAGTGTGTCTACGAGTGTTCTCGCATCCTCGGGATTGGGGCAAGTTACGGTGATTCTGAAAATATCGGTGTCATTAACAGCAGCCGCAGAAATCATTCCCTGCATCTCGCCGATAGAATAATCAAGATCGGTTCTGTCCTTGACCATATTGAGAGTTGTTCTCGTTTTAAGAATTACAACGTATGTATCGAGCAGGCTCTTGGAAGCGGAAAGCTGCGACGCACTGATTGTGATCGGAATACCGCTGACCGACGCAGAGCTGTTGTTAACATACAACATTGCAGACGAGGTGTACATCGGAGTTACGAGGAAAACAGCCGCGGAGAACGCAATTGCGCCGCAAACGACCATTGACAGAACAATAACCCATAACCTCTGCCAGAGTAATCTTATCAAATCAAACAAGTCGACTTCAATAGTGTCGATTTCATTAATCTCGTTTGTATTGTGGTAATTCATAACAGTCCCCTTTGAAAAAGTGTAATTACGTAAAGCACAGTGACATATAAGCACAAGTGCCGTTTAGAAAGCATTATTCATATTAAATTATATCACACAATATTTTTTTTGTCAATAGAGAAATGACATTTTATCGCCCGGTTATTCACAAAAATTCAACACTTTCCCGGTGCTGTCCTTGATTAAATCCACAATAATAGTATAACAAGAAAAAAGATGCCCATTTCAAGAGAAATAAGCATCGTAAATCGAAAAGCATCAAAGCTTCAGTTTTTATCTTTATTTTTACGTTTAAAAATACGGCGGAGCGTCATACGAACCGAGCGCCGCAAGCACCAGAACCGACAGTAAAGCCAATACTTAAAAGAGGTCACCTTCACCGTACGTCCCTCGCGGCTGAATGAGCTTACAACGCCGATCAGCTGATCATGACGCACCCCGTGTTCGACCTGATATTGGTTATCACCTATGCAGTCATAGGTATCGCCGGCACGGATGATTCTGTGGAGGACATATTGCCCGTTATCTCGTCTGTAAAGCGGAAGATCGTATTTTTTAAGTCTGCCCTTTAAAGGTGACAATGTGACCGTATCCCTGCCCTGTCTGAGCATAGGAAGCATACTGACACCACGCGGAGAAAATGTAACCGTTCCGCCTGCCGCAAGCTGTTCACGCATAAGCGGCATAAGAGAATCAAGCTCGGCGTTTTTATTCTTCAAGGAATCCATGTTTTCTCAGCTTTTCAATAAAGCCTTCGACAGCAGTACGTGCAGTTGCTTCGTCTGTGTCATATTCGGAAAGAATAACCGCAATTACAGCATCAACGTCCGTATCATTTTCAAGGCAATTCCAAATGGTTTTACCTGTTTCGTTAAGACTGATCATGCCGTTGAAATCAAGCTCGGCTCCGGTCGGTACAACAACGCATGAGCCTGCAACCTCTCTTAAAACAAATCCGGATTTGAGTTTCATAATTCCATCTCCTAAAATATTATTTTTCCGACTCGCCGGACATCACGCGATGTGAAAGTCTTGCTGCGTCGAGCTCCATGTTACATTCCATTCGCCACACCGGAACCGCCGTTATAAGCTTATCGAGCAATTCAAGCATTTTCTCCATATAATCGGGAGTTTTCAAGCGAGTGGTCTGTTCAAGCAAAGCGTGTACAGCACTGAAGCCGCCGTACGGTTCGATCTTGTTGACCTCACCGCGGCGAAGCACACAAATGCCCGCAAGAGGAGCCCTGGCGTTTACGTTTTTATCATATTTACCGCTCCAGGGTGTGCCGTATGCATACCACTTGCCGTCGATACAGCGCAAAGCCGGTTTATCGTCATTGAGGAGCTGAACCCTGTCCTCGCCGAAAGCCTTGATCCAAAGCGAGGTATGAGTTGACTTACCCGTTCCGCAGGGAGCAGAAAAGAGATAAGCCTTCCCGTCCATAATGACAGCCGAGGAATGAAGCAGCAAACCGTCGAAATTTGCAAGCTGATAGTAAAAAGATGCACCCGTTGTAAGATATTCGCAGTCGTCATCGGAAAGCTGCGGCTGAATCTCCCTTAAATCGTCCCACACAGAGAAAATGCGGATATCGCTCTCTTTCTCTTCGGGAATAAGATACGGTTCCGCCTGCTTGAGAGTTCGTCCGAACGTATCCATCTCGACAATAAGATCGGCTACACGATAGTATTGTTTCATTTGATCCTCCACAACGATAGTGATTTTCTGTATATTTCGGCTGTTCTAATCAAATGTGATGAGACGATCAGCCGTGAAGCATCTCATCTCATCACAACAAATTAATATCTCAGATCAGATATCAGCCCAAAGGAAGCTGGTTCTCGCCGCCAACGTGCTCGAGAGTATCCTCAACCTCAGCCTCAGTGGTCTCTTCTTCTGCTTCGGTGGTCTCTTCCTCAGCTACAGTTGTGTCCTCAGCTACAGTAGTTTCTTCCTCTGCTGCGGTGGTGTCGTCAGCTACAGTGGTCTCTTCCTCTGCTGCGGTGGTGTCATCAGCTACAGTGGTCTCTTCCTCTGCTGCAGTGGTATCATCAGCAACAGTGGTCTCCGCCTCTGCTGCAGTTGTGTCGTCAGCAGGCTTGCCTTCCTTCTGGATGAGCTTTGCAGCCTCATACTGTTCAGCGGTAAATACGCCCTCTTCGATCAGCTTGTCAGCAAGGGTGTATACATCATCTTCCTCTGCTGCAGTGGTGTCGTCAGCAACGGTGGTCTCTTCCTCTGCTGCAGTGGTGTCGTCAGCAACGGTGGTCTCTTCCTCTGCTGCAGTTGTGTCATCAGCTACAGTGGTCTCTTCCTCTGCTGCAGTCGTGTCGTCAGCAACGGTGGTATCTTCTTCAGCTGCAGTTGTGTCGTCTGCTTCATCAGCAACAACGATCTCAGCCTCAAGAGCGTTCCAGAAAATGTCTACAGCGTTAGCGCGAACAAACTCTGCATTTGCTTCTGTGTCAGCAATAAGGCCTGCTTCTACTGCGAGTTCATAGGGATTATTCCACATGAACTGTGCGTCTTCGCCATCCTTGTAACCGAGTGCACGGAGTACCCATGTGAGGTATTCATAATCGGTTAACTCCTTGTCGGGAGTGAATGTAGTAGCACCTGTACCGGGAGTGTGACCGTTTACATAAGCATAGCCTACATAAGGAGCAGCCCACTCGGGAACATCTGTGAAAGGTGTTTCATATGTAGCCGCGTTTTCCTTTGCTTCAGCCTCTGCGCCGAGCATTCTTACAACAATGGTCATACCCTGAGCGCGAGTGAGGGAGTTGTCGAGCATATAATCGCCGTTTTCGTCGCCAAGGAACAGACCTAACGAATTAAGTGCATCTGCAGTATTATTCTGCTCAGGAGTGTATGCATTGATTGCGCTTGCAATGGAAACCGCCATAGCAGCACCAACGAGTATGCTGATAATTCTCTTTTTCATGGTAACATTTCGCCTTTTAAAAGGCATCCTTTCTTAAAAAATTTTGTTTTTATTTGACGGCATTCACCGTCGAAGATCAAAGCTTCTCTTGTGCTTTTACAATCCCCAACAGATATATAGCAAAGACGATCTCGTACAGGGAGAAGCCTCGACCTCGGGCACAGACACGATAAAACCATTCGCTTCCATGCCCCAGGCCGAAGCCCGGGGAGTGTTTCTCAACTTTCTAACAGCCACAAAGTGCTGCATTATAAGTTATGAGAATCAACCAAGAGGAAGCTGGTTAGGGCAATCCGGGGGATCAAGGTTATCAATAGAAGTTGTGATAACATCCTCAACTGCGAATACCTCAACCTCGATTGCAGGCATTTCGAACTTCTTCATTGTTGTGGCTCCTCCTTTCGAAAAAAATTCTCAGCAAGTATATGTAAATATTCATGTTGAGCACAGTCAAGAAATATAACGACAAACAATTCGCTATATCTGTACAGCAATGTCTAAAGCAGCAATGTCAAATAGCCACAATTACAACTATACCTAATAATTATAGCACACAATTTCCAAAAAATCAATACACTTTTCGGATATATTTTTTATTTTTATACATCAAAAGCTTGAGCATCATACACAATTTGTCGGTAAAAATAGACAAATACTCTATTTTCTTTGCAGTTTTATCATTGAACAACACAAAACTTTGCAAATTCATACAATACATATTTATACACTGTCATTCCATTCCCATGCATGGTCGCTATAGAGTGCCGCCTCTGATTTTTAACCAAAGAAACAACCGCGGAAAATATTTTTCGTTTCTCTCTTGACAATATTATACTGCTGTGTTAAAATATAAAAAACGAATATCGTATACGGTTCCGAGAACGCTCGGATCAGATGGAAGTTCGGTGAAAATCCGTCGCAGCCACCACTACCGTAATTGCAGAGCACATCTGCATAAGTCGGAATACTTGCCGTATATGAAATTAAGCTGAAACATTTTTGGGCGAAGAAAAGTGCAGCCGTTACTATCCTATGGGGCGATGTACTGTATCACGCCCGATGGGTTTGTACAGTTGCGCGCTTTTACGTCCGAAGTCGGAGGTGAGGGCGCTTTTTTAGTGCCGATTTTATGAAAAAGTATACGCGCGAGACAGCAATTATGCTGCTGAAAAACAAATATG
>JAFTTS010000065.1 GCA_017466685.1 Clostridia bacterium | reverse complement strand
TTCAGTGATAACGCTTCTCACACATCGCCGCCGAGACAAAAAAATATACCTCCCAAAGCCTGTAGCTTCAGAAGGTACAGAAGGCTAAGTGCCTTTAAATTTTATTTGCCGCAGCCGCAGTCATTTGCAGTCCTGCCGGAGTTGCCGACACCGCAGTCACAGCCGTTCAGAACGGAAGCACTTCTGCCGGGTGCAAACTCATCGATCGGGAATGCCATCTTGCGGAAAGCGTCACAGGGAGTACCCGATTCCGAGCAATCACATTCCTTATCGGGAACGCTGAATTCCACAGCATTCACAAGATACTGCTCGGGACGCTCAATGCGTATAACCGAGAAGAAACCGAGCGAAACCGCAAGATATCTGCTGCCCTCATCGATAAGGCCGCCGAACATATCACCGACTGCCCTCGGAATATCCGAGCATGAGCAGCAGCACTTGCAGCAGCAGGTTGCATCCTCAAGCACCCTCGTTCCGAGAACAACGGGATCAACCGCTTCAACAACGGCGATCGGAAGATTGTTGCTCATTTCGCCGCAGGTCGGAGTGCTGCAAAAGCTGTCGCCGACGGAATTTGAGCGGAAGATGTGTACCGATCCCTCACCACCGTAAAGCACGACCGATTTTTCGGTGACCGCAAGACCTGTGAAGCACTGAGGCTTTCCGGGGCAGATGCACGCCTCAAGCTCAAGACGTACGTAAAAGCGTACAGTCACACGGTAAAATCCGCGAGAGAGCTGTACCGGCTCCACCGAGATGGTCGATGAGCAGATCTCTGCGGATTTTGTGCGCACCTGCGCTGTATGTTCAATAATGCTCTGACCGATGTCATCAAGGAAAACACGTGTATCCTCGAAGCAATCGCGGTCACGGCAGGCGTCGAACACCTGATAAGTGTCAATAACAACGCCGCATCCGTTTCCGAGGTGATTTCTCTCGCGGGCAAAGACGTTGTTTCTGTTGTCAGCCATTGTAAATTCATCCTTTCTTGTATATCATAGCTTCGGGAATCCGGATAAAGCCAAACCGCTCTATCCTCATTTACATGATATGCAAAACGGATGCCGAGTGTTAACTAACGTGTGCGCATTTCAAGATGTGCCCTGACCCTCTCCCACATTTCTTCGGCCTCGGGACAGCTTTCAATATAAGTTCTCATCCGTTCATTCAGACCGCAAACACGACAGACAACATCCGCATCAGGCTCATACGGCGGCTTGAATTCACCCGTTTTATGAGGAATGCCGAGATAGTCACAGCCGTCAATTCGTCTGCCGTTGCGCCTGAATTCAAGCGTCAGATATTCCCCGCTGCCCGTACCGCTTGAGCCTTGAAGCCCGATAACCTCTCCCTTGCGTACATATTCACCCTCCTCAACAAAACGGCAATCGAGCCGACCGTATGTAACCGTCACGCCGTCATGTCCCGTCAAGGTCACAACCGTGCCGAGCCTGTGTTCACGCGAATGAATGTCATTATTGCGTCCGGCACGAAGCACAATTCCGTCTTCAAGCGCCAACACCTCTCTCGCCGAGCCGTAGATCGACGGCAAGCCCTCAAAGCAAAGTATACCGCCTGTCTGCTTTTTGCCTGTCGTACGGATTTCAGACAAAACATAATGGTTTGATTTGTAAAGTGTCATCTTTTTCACCTCATACAAGTTTAGATTTTCTGAACCGATTCATTAAAATTATATCTGAACCGACCGGCAAAAGGCGTGTTCAGATTTTCTGAACTAATTATAACATTTACGCGCGGTTCTGTCAAGGCTTGTGCGGATTTTTGGCTTAACGGACCTGTTTTTTTGTAAAAAGACTTGATTTCTGTCGAATAATTGTTTATAATATTTATGTAAGTTCACAATTTCTGAACTCTGTTTTTGAAAAAATCCGTACAACAATATTTTGGAGGATTGAGCATCAATGAAAATAAACGTCGAGCGACTCAAAAAAGCAATGCAGGAATGCGGAATGACTCAAGCACAGCTCTCAAGAAAAACAGGTATCACCAAAACCGCAATTTCACAATATTTGAGCGAGTGCTTCGGCCCGGGTGACAAGTCTCTTGCGAAAATTGCCAAGGCGCTTGACGTGTCCGAAGGATGGCTCATAGGCTGTACCGACACTCAAAGCAAAATCGAACAGCCGGGGCTTACAGAGAGAGAAAGACTTCTTATTTCGAAGTACCGTACAGATCCCGGCATAAGAAAAGCGATTGACAGCCTGCTCGACAAGCCCACGGTTGAAATATTCCGTGCCGCAAAATCAGAGGACGGCACCATCGCACCCACAAGCGAAAAAATAACAGAGGAGCAGCTGCGTCGTCTTAATGATGCGCCCGAAACCGACGAGGAATTGTAATGTATGATTACTACGGTGTTTACGCCGCCTGTCGTGACGCCGCATGGAGGTGTCATCTCGATTTCAATATGCGAAGGCTCCCGATAAAACTACTTTACCTCACACGACTTGCAGGTATACGCGTGATATGTGATTCCAAGGTAAAGGAGCTTCGGCAAGGTGAGGTTGGAGCAAGCATATATGTAAACGGGCGGTGGAGCATCGTATATGACGACCGTATGCCGATATGTGAATCGCGTATGGTTCTCGCTCATGAATTAGGACATATTCTCCTCGGTCATGAGTATAAGTATTCCGATTACCGTTTCTTTGCTGAAAATAAAAAATTAAAAAGTGAACGTGAAGCCGATATGTTTGCCATACGTCTGCTGGCTCCGGCGTGTGTTCTGCATGAACTCGGAGCGCTCGACACAAAAACGATCGCAGAGCTTTGTGAGATTCCCGAAAAAGCGGCGCAAGACCGTGCAAAGCGAATGCAGATACTTGAAAAACGTTCGCGCTTTTACCAGTCTGAGCTTGAAAAAAGAGTATACGAAAATTTCCGCGAGTTCATAGAAAATTCCCGACAAAAATGACGTGGGATTTTTTTATTTGATCTTGAATTTACGATGAATAAAGCCGCCGTGTCGGTCAATAATGTGATAAAAGACCAAAGCGGAGGAGAAAAATATGCTAAAAGGCTGTCAACGCAGGATAATTATGGTTAAAGATACGGGAAGCCGTTATTTTGATTCGGCGTACTTCGTTATAAAAAGCGATATTCCGCCCTCATGTAAGGATTCGGATATGCTGACCGAGGCACATAAAATGATCGATGCATATACAAAACCGGAGCTTATCGGAACCGTACAGCCGCACATGAAACCGACAACCAATCGGCTGCGTACGGCTGTATGGCTCGGCTTAACATTCGCCTGCCTGCTGACATTTGCTGTAATGACAGTTGTTCTTATAAAAACACTCGGCTGATCAAAGGTCGTCGGCGTCCTGAATGGGCTTCAGATCCTTTTCAAGCGCAGCATTCATGAAAATATACGGGCGGCTTACGGGGAAGCTCTTTTCATCGGGATCCTTGTAAGTTCCCGTATACCATCCCTGAATATCGGTATCCTTTCCGGTATCATGCCATGCAGCGATACATTCTGCCGCACGAGCTGACGGTGTTGTATGCTTTTCCATAAAAATCGTCTCCTTTGCGCGGTACGTCATCATCACCGCAATATAAGTTTGACCGAACGGGCGCAAAATATTATTAACAATATATTCATATCCGTAAGCTTATATATTTAACAAAATGCTGATATAATGATATTGTTATATTTTGGTTCGTTGTTTTGGAGCAGATTTTTTGCGAAGGTACGTCGTATTCGCTGTTTTGCCGCAATGATCGGATATGCTTATGATTGACCGCCCATATGTCGTAAGCTGTAAGCCCGTATCGTTCGCCGCAAATAAAAAATCCGCTCGTTAGGGTTCTTTTTTCGCGCCTTTATTTAAGTCACGGCTATTTTTATGCCCTTTGTGCGAATTGGTATAACTCGGGTATTCTATTGGAATTTATTGTATATTGTGGTTATATATTACATATTTTAGCCAACACGAAAGGATAGTGAAGCTATGGCAAAAAGCAAAAATAATGCAAAACTTAAAATAATACCCCTGGGCGGTCTTGGTGAGATTGGAAAGAACATTACCGCTCTTGAATATGAAAACGATATCATCGTTGTTGACTGCGGACTTGGCTTTCCCGATGACGATATGCTCGGAGTTGATCTCGTTATTCCCGACGTTTCGTATCTCGAAAAGAATATCGAAAAGGTTCGCGGCTTTGTTTTGACTCACGGTCATGAGGATCACATCGGTGCCCTGCCCTACGTACTTAAAACGGTCAATGCACCCGTGTTCGGTACACGTCTTGCCGTCGGCATCGTCGCAAACAAGCTGACCGAGCATACATTTAACGAAAAGCCTCAGTTAAACGCAGTCGAAGCAGGTGACGTCGTAAAGCTCGGCGTATTTTCGGTCGAGTTTGTACGTGTCAACCATTCGATCGCAGATGCGTGTGCGCTTTCAATCAAAACGCCTCACGGTATCATCTTCTTCTCGGGCGACTTCAAGCTCGATTTAACTCCCGTCGAGGGAAAGATCATGGATATCCCGAGAATTGCCGAGATCGGTAAACAAGGCGTAACCATGCTGCTCTGCGAATCAACCAACGTCGAACGTCCCGGTTACACACCGTCTGAAAAAAAGGTCGGACGCTCACTCGACGGAATCCTTGTTCAGCACGCAGATAAGCGCGTCATCATCGCAACCTTCTCGTCAAATGTACACCGCGTACAGCAGATCATAAACGCAAGTGCCGCACACGGACGCAAGGTCGCCGTTACGGGACGAAGCATGATAAATATCGTAAACACCGCAATTGAGCTCGGATATATGAACGTGCCCGACGGAACACTTATTGACATAAACGAGATCAAGCGTTTCCGCGATAACCAGCTTACCATCATCACAACGGGAAGCCAGGGTGAGCCGATGAGCGCACTCCACAGAATGGCGTTCTCCGATCACGATAAGGTACAGCTCGGCCCGAATGACCTGGTTGTAATCAGCGCAAACCCGATCCCCGGAAACGAAAAATTCGTCGGAAATATCATAAATGAGCTCTTCCGTAAAGGCGTTAACGTCCTCTATGACGCACTCGCCGACGTACACGTTTCGGGACACGCCTGCCAGGAAGAATTAAAGCTTATGCACGCACTGACAAAGCCGAAATACTTCATGCCCGTGCACGGCGAACACCGTCATCTTATAACGCACAAAAACCTCGCCGTTGAAATGGGTATGCAGGAAAATCACATCTTCATCCCCGAGATCGGTAAGGTGCTCGAAATCGACCGTGACGGCGCACGCTGGGGCGGTACTGTTCCGAGCGGAAAGATACTCGTTGACGGATACGGCGTTGGAGACGTTGGAAACATCGTACTTCGTGACCGCCGTCACCTCTCGCAGGACGGTATCATCGTCGTTGTTGCGAGCGTTGATATAAACGAACGGCTCTTGCTTTCGGGACCAGATATCATATCGCGTGGATTTGTATACGTTCGTGAAGCAGAGGAGCTTCTTGATGAGGCTCGTGCCATTGCGCGTGACACCCTGCTCGATTGCCTTGAGGATAACATCACCGACTGGGCAGAGCTTAAGGTTTGCGTAAAGGATAATCTTTCGAAGTTCCTTTATCAGAAAACCAAGCGCAAGCCGATGGTATTGCCCGTTATTATGAATATATAATATTGATTAAGAATGAGTTCGGTAATTGTATCGGGCTCATTTCTTTTCATATTATCCCTCTCGCTTTCGTGGAACTCCACGAGATAAAAATTTCATATTTATCTATAATAATTGTGGAACTCCACAAAATTACAGGTAGGATATAGTTATGAACTTAAATGATGCAATTATCAAGCGCATAGATGAAATATGTAAGGAACGCGGCAGTAATATATGTGACATCGCTTTGAATGGCGGTATGTCACCTTCTGCAATTTATGACCTTATCAAAGGCAGAACGAAATGCTCAAAGGTTATTACGATAAAGCGTTTTTGCGAGGGTGCAGGCATAACTTTATCCGAGTTTTTTGACAAAGATTATTTTAATGATCCCGTAGAAGATTGATATTACCCGTTACATGGAGGGATATTATGGTAAGATTAACTATAGATAAATATTTGACCAAGCGTGGTATTACTCGGTATGAGTTAGCAAAACGAACTGAGGTTAAATTTCAAACGATAGACCGTTACTATAAAAACCGTGTTGTTCGTTATGACAGTTACATTTTAGACCGCATATGTGTGGCCTTGGAATGTAATCTTTGCGACATTATAGAATACGTAAAGGATGAATGAATGCCTTCGACTTAATGCCTCTGTTTATTATGAATATAAAAAGTCACCGCCGTTACCGTTTGAAGTAATAGCGGTGATTTTCTGTTAATCGATTAGTGATTGTTTTCAACGTCCTCGGGAGAAGCAAGACCTGCGAGCTGACGCCATGCATCAAATGTAACATGGAGTTCGGGCTCAATCTTGCAGTAATACGCCGCAAGTGTCGCCTCTGCACCGGCACGCTCTGCACGCGATTTGCCCGAGAATTTCTCTATCTGCATTTCACAGATAAGACGTGCAGCTTCAAAATGCTTCACAAGCGCACCCCAGAAATATCCTTGCGCCTCGGTTTCGTATTTACCGTCTGCATAGATCTTCTCAATTATCGGCTTATATTCCGCGATGTGTGCAAGCGCCGCCCTGTAATCGGCAACCTTGTTTTCGTCGATGACAACATCCTTTTCGTCCCAATGAGGCCAATAAATTGTAAGCTCGGAAAGCTTTTCAAGATATGCTCTTGCTGTTTTCCATTCGCTTCCGTAACAGTCGGAAAGGTACTTCACAACCTCGGTTTCATAGTCAGCCTTGTTGTTCCAAAGACCAACCGCCATAAGATTCTGCGCAAGACCGTTCGGATAGCAAGCACGCATCACCTGACAGCTTACCATACCGTGAATACCGACGCGTTCAAGATCACACATATCACAGAAGGTCATCTCGGCAATGGACATTCCTCCGGGATCACAGTCGAGTGTTGTCGCCCAAAGGTGGTAGTCAAACACGCAGGTGTCGCCGTTATATCCACCGAGCCAATCCTGCATAAGTCTGACAATCGGCTTTATAGTTCTCGGCATGAGCACCTTGTTAAGCTCAAACATCGGCACAGGATCAAGGTTCTTCACATCGGGAACATTAAAGTATCCCTCTCCCGGCTCGAAACGGCGGTTTATCGGCGCAAACTGAAGCACAAATCTGTCGGGATTCTTGAATCTCTCCTTTTGAGGTGCCCAGCAGGTTTCGTTATAGGAGATGAAAATGATCTTACCGGGAAGTCCGCGCTCGGTCATAACCTCGTCGATGCGGTTAAGCACGTTTATGTAAAGGTCAGACGGAGTTGATTTTGCACATTCCTCACATTCACAGTGATTGTTTCTCATGTCGGCAAGCCACACCGCAACGTGTGAAATCTCGGGGTGAGCCGCACTGTACTTGGCAACCGCATCTGCGAGAATTTCAATAACCTTGGGATTTGAGAAGCAGAGATTGGTGTTCGCAGGAGAACCATCGTTCCATGCGCGCTTACCGTCACGCATTGCAAGAAGCTCAAGCACTTCGGGAGGAGTTTGCGACTCATCAACCTTGTCCCAACCGCCTGAAGGCACTCCAAGAGGTTCAGCGGTCCAACCGTGACCGACCATGTGATACATAAGCGAACGGTCTGCAACATCTTCGGAAACCTTTGCACGAATACAGTCCGAATCCTCTGCTGTGAAGGATTCACCCTGTACATACGGATTGCGTTCATGAGCATACCAACGGCGAAGGAATCCGAGCGGCGTATGGAACTGGCTGAAATAACCGTTCATGCCTGCCTTGGGAATCCAATCGATCATGTTGTAAAGATGCTCATAGCTGCAGGCACCCTCAATACAGATAACTCTGTGACGTGATGTCGCCGCTTCGCAAACCTTTACCTCACACTTATCAAGTACACGCTTCGGTACATTCTCGCCGCACTCACCGGGACAAAGCCATGTGGCACCAAGCTCCTTTAAGAAACGGTACGCCGCAATAAGTACCGAGCGCTCGTTTGTACCCGTTATAACGCCGCCGAAATCGGTGACATCAACGTATATACCGTCATCAAACGACTTATCCTTAACCGTGGGCAGCTTATCCTCAAATTTATCGGAAAGACCGAGCCAAAGGAAGTTCGTCTTTTGTGCGTCATATTCATCGTAAATACGGATATCGACAATACCCTCGCCGTCCATCATCTTAAAATACTTACGAAGCTCCTCTGCGGCGAATTTCACGGTTTTGTGATCACCGATTCTTGCAATTGTGATGCTTGTGATTTTGTTCATAAAAGCCTCCTGAACAACCCGGGCAGCTTGCCCGAAATATTTATTTTCTCTCCACTATAACCCTTTATAAAAATATATTATAATATTTCAATTCATTATATCCTTTTCCTTATTTTTTGTCAATACAATTCCAAAAAGATGGCAAAAAAACGAACATATCTATGCCAAAAGTACGTTTTTCGGTCATAGATATATCCGTTTTATTTTTTATTCTGCGCCGGCTCCTGTGTTCATAAGCTGACGGGCAAGGTCTGTAATGCGGTGAAGCTCGGGCTCGGTACGCCTGAAGAAATTGTGATATTCAAGCTGTACATCCTTGCGTTCATCGGGTGTTTTACCTGCAAACTTGAGTGCGGCAAGTCTTGCACAGATGTCGCCAACCTCTGTATGCGTAAGAAGATTATTCCAAGAGCGCTTCTGCAGCTCGTATTCAAATTCCCCCTCGGCAATCTTCTCAATGATCGGCTTGTATTTTGCAACGTGCTCGATTGCACGCTCGGCATTTTTGCGCTTTTCATCGTCAACAATAATCTCCGGTTCAGCAAGACGGTCAGGCCAATACGCAATCATATCCGAAAGTCCCTCGAGATATTCTCTTGCAATTTTATACTGATCACCGAACTCATATGCAAGTTGCTCGTTTGCAACATCATCAAAGTCAACACTACTGTCCCAAAGCGACTGCGCCATAGCCTGCATCGGAAGGTTCGTCGGGAAGCCCTCTCGCTGTACCTGGCAGCTTAAGTTACCGTTTATGTCAAGCCCCGGCAATGCTTTCATATCGCGGAGAATTATCTTTGAAATGGCAAACCGTCCCGGATCACAGCCAATGGTCGAGAACCAGAGATGGTAGTCGAAAAGGCAGAAGCCAAGTCCCGGATTTTTCTCCTGCCACTTGCGGTAAAGCTTCATCAGCGGACGCATCTTGCGCGGTCTCACCATCTTGTTAAGCTCAAAAGGAGGCTCCTCACCAAGGTCGTCAAGATCAAGCTCATCGTAAGCCTCGTTATAGGGACGGGTTATCGGACAGTACTGAAGTATAAATCTGCCGGGGTTGTTAAACTTGGTCTCGAGCGGCGCCCACATATTTTCATTATATGCGGCAAGAAGCACCTTTGTATTAAGACCGTATTCGGTGAGCAGCTCATCAAGACGGTTCAATATTCCAACGTACCAATCCGACGGACGAAGCTTTCTGCATCTCTCGCATTCGCAGTGATTATTCGAGCCGTCTGCAAGCGATGCAATAATCTGATCAACCTCGGGATGCGCCTTACAGTAATCGGCGATAGTGCGGCTCATGATCTCAACTGCCCTCGGGTCAGAATAGCAAAGCTGTGTGCTTGCCGGAACATTTTTGAAAAGTCCGCGTTTACCGTTAATCTCTGCAAAGAGCTCCAGTGCCTCCTCGGGCACTGTTTCGGGATCAACAGGCGCCCAGCCGTTCGAGGGAACACCGAATGCCTCGCTCGTCCATCCGTGACCGACCGCCTGATAGATAAGTGAACGCTCGGCAATATCCTCCTCACATTTTTTGAGGATGGAATAAGCTTCCTCACGGGAAACGGGATCAACGCCAAGGCTTGCATTATACGAATGCTCATGCCAACGGTTAAGGAATACCATCGGAGTGAAAAACTGCATCAGATAACCGTTCATGCCTGCCTTAGGTATCCAGTCTATCATATTGTAGATATGCTCATAGTTCACTGCTCCCTCAATGCAGACAACGCGATAACGACAGCTTGCAGTCTCGGTGATATGTATCTCACAGGTGTCGAGTATACGCTTCGGTATTATCTCGCCGGCCTCGCCTTGATGAACGAACGCAATACCAAGCTCACGTAAGAATCGGTAAACCGCAATAAGCACCGAGCGATTATTGTTTCCCGTGATGACACCGCAAAAATCGTGTACATCAAGGGATATAGCATCATCGAGCGTTACATCCTCAACAATCGGCAGTTTTTCGGCGAATTTTTCAGACATACCAACCCAAAGAAGATCACTCTGACTCGCATCATATTCCTCATAAAGGCGCACATCGACTATAATATTGCTGTCCATGAGCTTTAAATATCTGCGCAGCTCATCCGCGGCAAATTTCACTGTGCGGTGAGCGCCGATCCGCGCAATTGTTATTGAAGGTATTTTATTCATCGCATATTTCCTCCGCCATCATAAAAATTATAGATATTATACCATATCAAAAAAATAAAAGTAAATATCAAATCTGCTGTTTTTAGCAATTTTGATACAGAATTGACACTGATTTAATTATAATTAAACTTTAAAAGGATGTCAACTTAAATTTCTATGATTTTTCGGGTAAATATCTATAATTTACAGAAAAAAACCGCTCACCAATCATACAGGTAAGCGGCTTCGGTTTACATAAGCTCCTCAATATAACGAACATACTCGGGTGAGCCAAGTGCTTTAATAATCTCGCGGTGCGTCTTGTATTTTTTCAGTTCCTTGCCAACAACCGTCAGCGAAACTGTGTAAACCGATATACCTGAATTGTGATATGCCGGGTTCGGCTCGATGTCGTCAATACGAAGTCCGAGCGCACGGACAGTCGCCGTAAAATCGGGCAGGTCATGGCGGCTTGATAATTCAAGGTGTATCTCAAAATGGTCAGATCTGTTTTTGAGAAAAACCTCGAATGCAGGAAAAAGCGACAGGCAGCAAAGCAGTGCGAAAAATCCAATTATCGTTACACTGTACATTCCGGCGCCTGCAGTCACGCCGATAACTCCGCACGTCCATAAACCGACCGAGGTTGTAAGTCCCTTGATCTGGTTTTTGGAGCTGTAAAGTATCGAATTTGAGCTGATTATCGCCGAACCGATCACAGCGGCAGTGCTGACAATCGGGAACGCAATGCCATGATTTTGTATCAGATATGTATCCGTGAGCATCGCAAAGCACCCCGAAAGCGACACCAGCATAAACGTGCGCAGACCTGCGGAATGTCTCTTGCTCGAGCGCTCACAACCAATGAACGCCGCAAGAAGCACCGTCAGCGCAATTCGCAGAAGTATCGATCCGAGAGTCAGCTTGCCCGACCATTCTCCAAGAAAGCTGACAACAGGATCAGCCATTTCAAATATTATCATAATAATCCTCCATTCATAATAGCAATACCGTTCTATCGGCGAAATTTATCTCTGTAAAGCCCCGGGCGAGCGGAATTTATCTGCTCCTCTGCAGCCTCGGTGAACGCCTGCTCCTCCGCACCTATCGGAGGCAGTATGTTTGCGTTTTCTTCGCGTATCCTTTTGATTCGTTCAATAAGCTCTGCGGCATCCGGAGGCGGTGCTTCGGGAACTTCCTCTCCACCGATCGAATTTGAAAGTGAAAGCGACAGCTTGGCAAGCGGCGGTCCGACAAATTCATAAAGTATACTTGCGAGAATGATGACCGTTTCAAGCACCATACCGACCTCACCGCCAAGGGAACGTGCACCGAGTGCGGCAAGACCGATTGCAACACCTGCCTGCGGAATCAGAGCGAGACCGAGGAAGTTACGAACCTCACGCGGACGGCGTAAGATCACGCTTCCGATAAATGCACCGCCGTATTTTGTAACAAGGCGTACACCGAAATAAACAAGTCCGATAACAATAAGCGGAACGCCGCTGAACGTACCGCCATGCGTCAGCGCATCGAAATTGAAATTAAGTCCCGATCTGACGAAATATATAAGAGTAAGCGGCGGACTGAAATATGCAAGCTGTAAAAAGAGCTTTCCGTCCCCGGTAAGGTTTATGTAAACTGTACCGATCGCCATACAGCCAAGCAACGGCGAAACGTCAATCAGAGCACAAACGCCGCAGAAAGCGAACAAGACTCCGACGGAAATTATAAGGCGATTATCGGTTGAACGTTTTGTGCCGAGGAAAAGCTTCAAGAGAACGCCAAACGCACCGCCGAGCACCACTGCGCCGAGGTTTTTTAAGATCGGAACGATCACCGCAGCACCGTCAAATCCGACAGACGATGCCGAAAGTGCCACAGATATAGCGACGCTGTAAGCGATAAGTCCGACGACATTATCAAACGCCATAACCTGCAGAAGCGTATCGACAAACGCACCTCTTGCACGGGTTTGACGGATGGTCATCATGGTTGAAGCAGGAGCTGTTGCGCCGGCGAGTGCGGCAAGGACTATGGAAAGCGAAAAATCAAGTCCCAATAGGAAATACATGACGCTGAACATCACTGCCGAGACGATACACGCTTCGATAAGTGTGACACCTGCCGCGGCGGCACCACAACGTTTGAGTGCGGGAATCTTAAAAAATTCACCGACACCGAATGCGATAAATGCAAGCGAAATATCGGAAATGAACTCCGTACCGTCGATAATCGGCTGCGGTATCGCATTAAAGCAAGCAGGACCGAGCAGAACGCCGACGGTTATGTATGCCGTAACATTCGGCAGATGGAGCAGCTTAGTTATACGAGTCATAGCGAAACCGCCCATCAGTATGAGTGAAACCGAAATAATTATCGTTGCTGCCGAAATTTCCGTCATTTCGTCTGCTCCTTTCATGTTGTAGTTTTGTAAAGCCTTTGTAAAATGCTTGTAAAGTCTAATAACAATATTATATTCATTAAGTGGGTGTTTGTCAATAGTTTTTTGAAAATATTATAAAAAGACGCTACATGCGGTTTAATATTAAAGTTCGAGGCGCATCTAACTTTGCCTCGCCCTTTGGGGAGAAAGGTGACGAGCGTAGCAATATACTAACTTTGCCTCGCCCTTTGGGAGAGGTGGCGAGCGTGGCAATATACTAACTTTGCCTCGCCCTTTGGGAGAGGTGGCGAGCGTGGCAATATACTAACTTTGCCTCGCCCTTTGGGAGAGGTGGCGAGCGTAGCGAGACGGAGAGGGGAATTCGAAGTGTGCCGCTTCGAACTTCGCGTAAGTTCGAGAGGGACGACAACCAACGCTGCGCGATGTTTTTCTTCCCTCTCGAGCTCTCCCTCTTTCCTTTGCCTCGCACGACTCGCGCTCAGTTCGCTTCGCTCACAATTCGCTTTGACACCTGTACCCATCGAGCCGCCACCTTACGAGGGCGGCTTCACTCCCTTGTTTCTTTCACTACAAAAAAATTAGTTTGTGCAGTCAAGCTTCGTCCTGCTGCTCCAACTAACCAAAAGCCTTCCCTCGGGGGAGAGGTGGAAAAGATTGCTTCGCAACTTTGTCGGATGAGGGCCTCAAAAAAAGGCACCAAAACACCACACTCACACTACAGCAGAACGACTGCGCCGAACCTCATTCTCACATTTACCGTTCTCGTGAAACTCAACAATATTTTTCACCGTCGTCGCGGCAATTGCGTCAAGTGCATCCTCGGTCAGAAACGCCTGATGTGAGGTTATCAGCACGTTCGGCATGAATATGAGACGTGCAAGTATTTCGTCGTCAACGATATGTCCCGATCTGTCCTCGAAGAAAATATCCGATTCTTCCTCGTAAACATCAAGACACGCACCGCCGATATGACGTGATTTTATTCCCTCAAGAAGTGCCTCCGAGTCGATCAGTGCACCACGCGAGGTGTTGACTATATACGCCCCCTTTTTCATCATTATGATACGCTCGGTATCTATAATGTGATACGTATCATCCGTCAGCGGACAGTGGAGCGATACTATATCCGATTCCCTGAGTAAACGCTCAAGAGTTGTGTATTCAAAATCGACACCCTCGGCAGGATATTTGTCGTAAGCGAGCACACGCATACCAAACCCACGGCAGATGTCAATGAACACCCGTCCGATTCGTCCCGTGCCGATAACACCGACAGTTCTGCCATGCAGGTCAAATCCCGTCAGACCGTTAAGACTGAAGTTAAAATCCCTCGTTCTGATATATGCCTTGTGTGTACGTCTGATGAGCGTCAGTATCATTGCCATAGCGTGCTCGGCGACTGCGTACGGCGAATATGCAGGCACACGGAAAACCGTCACCTTTCCCTCGGCATGACGCAGGTCAACATTGTTAAAACCGGCACAGCGCAGTGCAATGCTTCGTATACCGAGCGAATACAGCTCATCGATCACGGCGGCATCGGCAGTGTCGTTTACAAAAATACAAACACCGTCACACCCCTTGGCAAGATTCACCGTGTCAATATCGAGCTTGGCATCATAATATTTGAACTTTATCCCTGCCTGCTCACCATAAAAATTGAATGACGGCTTATCGTAGGGCTTGCCGTCAAAAAATGCGTATTTCATGTTGTTCCTCCTGATTTTGTGTATGAAAGCAGTATTCCCGATATGGCAAAAAACCATGCACACACTCCCGATTATTCAGCGATAATTTCACTTGACGTTTTCATGCAGATATGTTAAAATTATAATATAATTACAATTAAGGAGAATAACATAATGCCCGAAATAACCACACTCACATTAAATCCGGCATATGACGTACACGTGAATATCGATACCTTCACCATCCATCGCGAAAACACCGCAGATTCGGTAAGTCGCGACATCGGAGGAAAAGGCATAAATATATCCCGTGCACTGAACGAAAATAAAATCGCAAACACCGCCATTCTGATACTCGGCAACGATAATTCGGGCGATTTCAAGAGTGGTGTCAAAAAAGAGGGACTTGACTGCAAAATAATCGAATGTGACGGACGCATCCGCGAAAACATCACCGTACACCCGTCAGACGGCAAGGAAACACGTCTTTCATTCAAGGGCTTCTCGTGTGACGCTTCCCTGCTTTGTGACGTTGAAAAGCTCATCCCGGACGGCGGCATCGTTACCTTTACGGGAAGTCTGCCCGAGGGTATCACCGCTGAGGATGCCGAGGTGTTTCTCGTGCGCTTGAAGGAACGGGGAGTAAAGCTCGTCATTGATTCAAAATCGGTGACGCTCGAAATGCTCCGCCGTATAAAGCCATGGCTCATCAAGCCTAACAGCGAGGAGATCGAAGCCTATTTCGGCGGCAAAATGAGCGAGGACGAGCTTTACAAAAAAGCGCTTGAACTTGGTAATGACGGCATCGAAAACGTCATGATCTCGCTCGGCGGCGACGGTGCTATACTTGCAAACGGTGGCGAAATATACCGCGCTTATGTTCCGAAAATCGACGTGCGCTCAACCATTGGGGCTGGCGACAGCTCGATTGCCGGCTTCATTTGTGCTGACGGTGACTCCGAAACACGTCTTAAAACCGCAGTCTCATACGGTTCTGCCGCTTGTCTGCGTGAGGGTACAAATCCGCCGCTTGGTGCCGACATCGAAAAGATATACTCGAACGTCAGAATCGAGAAGATAAATTTTTGAGTTTCGGACATAATTTCGACTTGTTTGTCCTCTACCAATAAAAATCTCAAACAGATTGTTAATTTTCCCATCCCCCTTGACTTTTAGATATATGTTGTGTATAATTAAAGATGGTAGTTTATAGCATTTATAATATGCGTTCTGCCGAAGAAAGAAAGATTTGAAAATTTCATAATCTTGCAAAGGAAAGGAAGCAACCCAATGAAAGCAACAACCATCAAAGGTGTAACCGTTTCCGCGCTGTCACTCGGTACAGTACAGCTCGGTCTTAATTACGGCATCAACAACACCGGCGGCAAACCCTCGCTTGAAACCGCTTTTGACATTCTTAATACGGCAATGACAAACGGTATCAACACGCTCGACACTGCCGCAGGCTACGGTGACTCCGAGGAGGTTATCGGTAAATGGCTTAAAACCAAGCCCGAATCCGAGCATCCGTTCATCGTCACCAAAATATTCGAGCTTGACCATTCTTCTCTCGATGCGCTGAGAGAATGTGTACGCACCAAGGTCGAAGAATCAAAAAAACGCCTCGGTCTTAAAAAGATACCGCTCTTAATGCTCCATCGCTTTGATGATTATCTTAACGACAAGGAAAACATGAGAACCGTATTTAACGAGCTTAAGGCATCGGGCGATATACTCTATTCGGGCGTTTCCGTTTATTCAAATCACGATTACGGTGACGTTGCCGAGTCCGGCTTCGATGCAGTTCAGATACCCCTTAACCTTTTCGACTGCGGACAGGTTATAAACGGCGGTATCGAAAAGATTCGCAAGGCAGGAATGATGATCTTCGTACGCAGTGTATACCTGCAGGGACTTGTGTTCCGCGATCCCGATAAGCTTGAGGATCGTATGCAGTTCTGCCGTCCGACGCTCGTTAAATTCCGTTCGTTCTGCGAAAAATATAACCTCTCTCCCGCAGCTCTTGCGATTTCGTACGTTTCGAGCATCAAGGGCTTCACAAGTCTCGTGCTCGGCTGCGAAAACACAGACCAGGTCAAATCAAACGTTGAACTGATCGGTCAGACAGTAGAGCTCTCTGCGGAGCAAATGAATGAGATCCATGAAGCATTCGGGGATAGTCCCAGAGAGCTTCTTGATCCCGGCTTATGGCCGAAAGCATAAATAAAGAAAAAATTTTTAAAGAAAGAATTTAGGAGGACACCACAATGAATTTCCCGCTTAAAGACAAAGAAATCCGCATCGGTATTCTCGGCATGACCGAGGGTAACGCTCATCCCTTCTCCTGGAGTGCCATGATCAACGGCTACGACAAGGACGAAATGTACAAGTGGACACATGAGCTTTATCCCACCATTCCGCAGTACCTTAACAAACAGCCCGAAAGCACCATCGGCATCCCCGGCGTTAAAATAACACACGTTTGCTTCACCGGTTACGAGGACCGTGCAATGGCTGAAAACTGTGCAAGGGCTGCTCACATCCCGAACGTTGTAACCGATCCCACCGAAATGATCGGTCAGGTTGACGCTATTATCTGTGCAACTGACATAGGCGCAGAGCACGTCGAACGCTGCCGTCCGTTTATTGAGGCAGGTCTGCCGATCTTCATTGATAAGCCCCTTACTGACAACGAAGAAGACCTCCGTACCATCGTAAAGTGGTATGACGAGGGTGCACACATCCAGTCTTCTTCCTCCATGCGTTACATCAAATCCGCCGAGCCCTTCTATAAGAACCACTATGAGCTCGGTAAGATCCGCTATATCGTAAGCCCGATGGCTAAATACTGGGAAACCTACGGTATGCACGCAATCGAGTATATGTATCCGCTCCTCGGCGCAGGCTTCGAGTGGGTTCAGAACCTCGGCGATCACGACAAGGCAATGGTACACGTTCACCATAAGAACGGCTGTGACGTAAGCATCCCTATGGGTTACGGCTTCGCTTCCAACGGTATGACCGTTATGGCAGAGTACGGCTCATGCGTACTTACCGACGGCGACTCCTACCATGCGTTCAAGAAGCAGCTCGACGTATTCGCACACTATCTGCGTACAGGCGAGGACGATCATCCTTTCTCCGATACGATCGAAATGGCAAAGATCCTCATCGCAGGTCTCAGAAGCCGTGAAGAGGGCGGACGCCGCGTATACCTCGACGAGATCAAAGAGAGGGTATAAGAAATGACTAATATCCTTGACCGCTTTTCTCTCGCGGGCAAAAAGGCGTTAATCGTCTGCCCCGAGAATCCTTACAGCCGCGAGATCGCACAAGGTCTTGCCGCCGCAGGTGCAGAAATATGGACAGCAGGCAATGCCGACGCTGATCTTGGCGTTACCGTTGCAGGCAAGCTTACATATACACACGGCGACACCGAATCTGCGGCGAACCTCGCAAATGAAGTTCGCGCAAAGATGGGTACACTCGATATCGTTATAGAAAACGGTCTCTATACACCCGTCAAGGGCTGGAAGCAGACCTATAACGAAATTTACGATCAGCTCTCGAAAACCGAGCTCGGTCTTATGCTGACCGTACAGAGTCTCGGACGTATTCTTGCCGAGCAGGGACACGGAAGCGTTATCCTTGTTGCCGATTACGGTGCGCTCGTCGGTTACGATCCCGTTAACTATCAGAACTGCCCCGGCGAGAAGGATACAGACTTCTCATTCGTCAAGGGCTTCATCTCCGGCGGCGCTGTCAACTATGCAAGACAGGCGTCCAACTACCTCGCAGAAAACGGCTGCCGTTGTAACGCAGTTGCATTC
The DNA here is from genome assembly GCA_017466685.1 of Clostridia bacterium. Classification (GTDB taxonomy): domain Bacteria; phylum Bacillota; class Clostridia; order Oscillospirales; family CAG-272; genus Flemingiibacterium. The sequence continues at coordinate 54,155 of JAFTTS010000065.1, read as the reverse complement.
GCTCCCGTTGAAGGAAGCTGCTCCGAGGAATTTAGAACAGCATTCACTCGTCACAATCAGGCAAAGCGTCTTGCAAAGGCAGACGATATCGCCGCGGCAGTAGTATTTTTGGCATCCGACGCATCCGAGTTCATCACAGGTATAACAATGCCCGTTGATGGCGGATATATCGCGAAATGAGGTGGGCGAGATGAATACATTCGATCTTTTAAGCATGAAGGGCAAAAATGTCCTTATCACCGGCGGCCGTGCAATGTACGGTCTCGGCGCAACTCTCGCTCTTGCCGATGCAGGCGCGAATATCTACCTTGCAAGCCACACCATCGAATCCGCACAGCCCTTTATCGAGGAGCTTCGTGAGACCAAGGGTGTACAGGCAAAGGCTATCGCTTTCGACCTCGATGACGTTGCAAGCGTTGAAAATCTCGTTAAAGAGGTTATCGACGACTGCGGACGTATCGATTCGTTCATCCATTGCAGCCGTATCATTCCGCAGGGCGGTGACGGTATCGGTTGGGATGAGGATCCGATAAAGCTTGAGCAGAATGTTCGCGTTAACTCCGCAAGCTCGCTTTATCTTCTCCAGCTTGTTGGTGAGCAGATGATAAAGCAGAAGAGCGGTTCGATCGTCGTTTTCGGTTCCATGATGGGACTTATCGGCATTGAAAAACATAACTATGACGGCAATCCTCAGATGGTTCCCGGCGCATACGGTCACGCTTACTCGGTTGACAAATCGGGACTTTCCGCGTGGGTACGTCATGCGGCAAGCTATTACGGACAGTACGGTGTCCGCATAAACGCAGTCTGCCCCGGTGGTCTGCAGTCTGACCGTACAAATCCCCTTTTCGCAGAGAAGTATTCGCTTCACACCCAGGTTGGACGTCTCGCAAACGGCGACGACATCAAGGGTCCGATCCTGCTTCTCGCATCTGACGCTTCGGCTTACCTTACCGGTTTAAGTATTCCCGTTGACGGCGGATACACCTGTATATAAGTAATCAATTTTTGAAAGGAATTATAAATACAATGGTTCAGAAAAACAGTCCCATGATCGAAAAGCTTCGCCGCGACGAGCTTGTCGTATCAGCAAAGCTCAACATCACACATCCCTTCTGTGCAGAGATCGCCGCTTATGCAGGCTTCGACGCGATCTGGCTTGACATGGAGCACGTTCCCTCCGATTATAACGAGGTAATGCACGCATTCTATGCAGCAAAGGCACGCGGTGCAGAAACGATCGTCCGTACAACACGCGGCGCATACTCCAACCTCACCCGTCCTCTCGAGATGGACGCAACAGCAATCATGGTTCCTCACGTTATGGGCGTTGAGGATGCAAAGCAGGTTGCATATTACACCAAGTTCCATCCCATCGGACGCCGCCCGATCGACGGTGGTAACGGTGACGGTATGTACTGCATGATGGGCGTTGAAGATTACATCAAATATTCTAACGAGCAGAAGCTCACCATCATCCAGATCGAGGATATCGAAGCTTACGAGCAGGTTGAAGAGATCGCACAGGTTCCCGGCATTGATATGCTGTTCTTCGGTCCTGCAGACTTCTCTCATTCTCTCGGTCAGCCCTGCAACATCGGTAACGACAAGACTATTGAAGCAAAGCGTCGTGTTGCAGAGATCGCACGCAAATACGGCAAGCTCGCAGGTACAGTCGGCGGCACAGGCAATATGCGTGATCTTTACGATATGGGTTACCGTCTTATCAACCTCACTGCAGACGTATGCGCTATCGGCGATACCTTCTGCGCTGTTATGAAAGAGGTTGACAAGTTCAGAAGCAGCTTATAATTCTTTTCCATATAAAAACGAATCCGTCTCTCAAAAAAGAGGCGGATTTTTTGTGTGGAATAGCCCTCATCAGTCTCGCAAGCTCGACAGCTTCCCCCAAGGGAAGCCTTTAAAGTTGGTTACGCGAATAAAAAATGAATCGGAAACTTTTTGAGATATCACCATATTCCGTTTTATTGCTCAGAGTTACCCAAAGCCTTCCCTTGGGGGAAGGTGTCACGCTATACGGCGTGACGGATGAGGGCGAGAACGGCTCACGACAATCGGAGCATCAAACCATAATTTACACTTTTGTAACAAATCCAACTCCATAGAGTCAACATTCAAACAAAATTTATGATATACTATCCTTAACAATAAATAAAAAGGAGATCCTCCCATGAGCATACTAAAAGACCTTTACACCGGAGACGTCACACCACTCGACCGCATCCCCTGCAAAACCGACGAATATAAAAACCTAACCAAGCAAATACAAGAAGCCGAGGAAAACTTTTTCCGCAATCTTTCAGAGGAAAAGCAACTCGAGTATGATGCGTGCGTTTCGCTTCTAATCAGCCGTGAGGGCGTTGCCGCCGAGGATTTATTCATCAAAGCCTTTCGCCTCGGCGCACAAACAATGCTTGAAATTTTACACCATGACATATAAAAAGCACACCACATAGAGTAAATGTGATGTGCTCTATTTATCGGCAAAGCCGAATCTTACTTAAATTTTATTCCTCATCTGCGAAAACTAAATTTATCGCACCGATACCGCCGCTTATTTCAATATTGTTTTCGCCGTTGCCAATGTCTGCACTATCAGACACGCTTTTGCCGTCTACGCTTACATTTCCGATACCTTTTTCAACGTCAATGGAATAATCATCTTTTGTGCCGATCAAAGTGATGTTCGTTTCGCCAATACCTAAATCAAAATCACTGTTTCCAAGAACAGCCGCCATCAGATTAAGCTGTCCGACGCCCATGCCAAGGTCAAGATTGCGAAGTGAACCGCCTGCAATCGTGATCTTTCCTGCGCCTCCGTCTATATTGACATTTCTGTCTGCCGTCAGCGAATTGATTTTAACTTCACCGGCACCAAGCTCAAGCGTCAATGAGTCTGCGGACAGTGCATCAACAGCCACTACGCCTGCGCCTGTCGTTATATCGACCTTTTCAAATTTCATTCCTTCGGGAATGTTAAGTATAAGCACGGCATCGGTGTATGTGATCCCAAACGTCTTTGCTTCCTTAATAATAAGAACGCCATCGTCTTCTTTCACGGTAAGATGCTTTAAATTGCTCTCAACTGAAAATTTATCCGACTGCTTGATAGTGAAATCGGCAGCGTTTATTTTTATATTAAGCGCAGTAATATTATCGGATACTGCATATACCTCGGCATCTTCCATAACATTATCACCGTCAAGCAAACCGCCGAGCCGACCGATAAGACCTAAAGCTCCTCCGATGATACTTACGGTAAGAAAAAGTGCAAACGCTATCGACAAATATTTGATTACTTTCTGAAATGTTGTCATTTAATCTCAACTCCTCCGAACATACACGTGCCGTTTATGTAAATAGTGGGAGCATCTTTATGAGCAACGGTTTTATTAGAGATTCCGCCGAATATGCAATTTGAATTGACCTTTACATTAACATTATCCGAAACCAAAATATCAATTCCGCCAAATATAGCAGACACTTGAATAGCGCAATCTTTTTCGATAATGGCATTCCGCAGGTCGCATTTCACACCTCCGAAGGTGGCAGTAAGCTCTGCACCTTCAAAAATTTCACCGTCATAATTAAGATCACAGCCGGAGAACGTAGCACAGCCGAACTTCGGTTCATCACCGTTTTGTTTCATCTTCTCCATGATTTCGTTTGCCCTATTGTTAAACAAGCCCGTAAACACCATCTTAAGTCCAATAATTACGATAATGGCAGGAACAAGGAGCTTCCAGAGCAAAGAAAAGCTCAAAATCTCCTGACAGCAAAGCAGGAGAAACACACCAACGGCAACTCCGATTATATTACCGGTTTTTTCGCGCTCGGTAACTAACCCAACCGCGCAGGGCACGATGATAAACAACGTCCACCAACCGTCAAAAAAGATGTCGATGTTAGTTATGTTCAAGGCATTCAGTGCAAACAACACACCTGCCGCGATAAGAATGATACCCCAAATTACACTATTGATCTTTTTCATTATTTTGCCTCTTTTCTTATTTTGAATAAAAGTGTTCCAATGGGAATTAACGCATCCAAAAACCATGATGTTATATAGATATTGGCTGACAAGGATATTATATCACAATCACTTCTAAAAATAAAGTGGTTTGGCTAAAATTATGAAATTTATTGCATATAAAAGAAAAAGTTGTACCACTCAAATGCAGCACAACTTTTTTATCGGCAAAACCGAATCTTACTTATTCATACCTTCTTCGAGCGCAACAGCGGAGATAAGAACCATACCGTAATCGGATTATTAAGTTAGTGATGACAAAAATTTTTATTTCTTATGCACTCACCATCAAAGGAATTTTGCTACATACTTTATACCAAGAATATATATACCAATCGTTCCATAGCCCCCGATGATTCCGGTGATGATTCTTCGCAAATTTGTTGATGGTTTCACATCGATATATTGCAAAAACCAATCAATAAACATTACAGAGCAAGCAGCTAAACACCATAGTATTCTTGTACCTATTACAAAATGAAGCAATATTCCTAATAAATACCCTATAAGAACCCCTGTGCATCTCGCACATACGGGAAATTGATAGTTCTTAATGAAAAAACTTCTTTCAGGCATTTGGTGACAACCTATGATTGTACCAATATTAAAAAATAATCGCCATATCTTATTATTAGTCGGTGTATCCATTCTTCTCTATATCTTTTTTCTCCTCGTACAAGGCGTAGAGGCGATTGTTAAGATTACGCTTCACTACTATAGCACCTACAATACAAATAGCAGCAGGAATAGCAGAAAGAAGTATTCCAGCGATAGCACGCGAATCGATGCCCCCCCATAAGGCTAACGACTGTATAAGACTAAATATTTCCATTGGTACAGAAATAAGCGTAAGTGCTCCTAAAATATAAAGCAGTATTGGAAAAATTTTTGCTGTTCTTAATGTGGATTCTATATCTTTTTCAATATCCGCAATATCTCTGAATTTATTTCCGCAGTCAAGACAAGTCCAAGTTGTTGTTGATTTTGATGTTACTGTGGTTTTTGATTTGCTTCCTAAACCGCCGCACAGCAGACCAAGCGGTCCAAGCAAAATATATCCGCAACATCCTTTACCCGTGGAATATCCGCCGCCTTTGGTTTGGCTGGAAAATTCTGTGTTTGTGACTATCTGTAAATTCCGAGATTTACATTTTGGACAGCACTTCTTGTGTGACGTGGCATTGTTATCCATTTGCGCGACCGATTGAGATGAGCTTCTGCACTCTTCGCAATACTCGCTGTTGTCAAAAATTTCTTTTCCGCATTTTCTGCAAAACATTTTTTCACCTCAAAAAATCAATACTTCGAATAGCAAGAACTATTCTGCATATAATTATATCATATTAGTTCCTATTTGTCAAGCGAAATATGTGGTATACTTCCTATAAAGTAATATTTTGAGGTGGTATTATGCTTATTTTTGATTCACACAAGATTGGTAATAAACTGTTTGCCTTGCGTAAACGCATGGGAATGACACAAGCAGAGGTTGCAGAAGCTGCCGATATCGCCGACCGAACATACGCAGATATTGAACGCGGCACAGTAAATATGCGTATAGATACAGTATTAAAAATATGTGAGGTATTGCATATTACACCGGACGAAATATTAACCGAGGATGCGCCACTACTTTCGGCGCGCTCCGAAGAATTATGGACACGGCTCAACGCTTGTTCCCCAAAGGACCAAGAAACCGCACTCTCGCTACTTTCGATTTATCTTGAATCACTGGGTGAATAAATACAAAAACTCCGCCTCACATAACAGAAGCGGAGTTTCGCTATTTATCGGCAAAGCCAAATCTTACTTATTCATACCTTCCTGAACTGCAACAGCACAAGCAACGGTCATACCAACCATGGGGTTGTTACCTGCACCGATAAGTCCCATCATCTCAACGTGAGCCGGAACAGAGGACGAACCTGCGAACTGTGCGTCGCCGTGCATACGTCCCATAGTATCGGTTAAGCCGTAGGAAGCAGGGCCTGCTGCCATGTTGTCGGGATGGAGTGTACGACCTGTACCACCGCCCGATGCAACGGAGAAGTACTTCTTGCCGTTCTCAAGTGCCCACTTCTTGTAAGTGCCTGCAACGGGATGCTGGAATCTGGTCGGGTTGGTCGAGTTACCGGTGATGGAAACGTCAACACCCTCGTGACGCATGATTGCAACACCCTCGAGAACGTCGTTAGCGCCGTAGCACTTAACCTTCGCCTTGTCACCGTCGGAGTATGCCTTCTCGTAAACGACCTTGAGCTCGTCAGTGTAGAAGTCATAATCGGTGCAAACATAGGTGAAGCCGTTGATTCTCGAAATGATGAATGCAGCGTCCTTACCGAGACCGCAAAGGATAACACGGAGAGGATCTTTTCTTACCTTGTTAGCGGTTCTTGCGATACCGATAGCGCCCTCTGCTGCTGCGAAGGACTCGTGACCTGCCAAGAAGCAGAAGCACTTTGTCTCTTCACGGAGAAGCATTGCGCCGAGGTTACCGTGGCCGAGACCAACCTTACGGGTGGATGCAACAGAACCGGGTACACAGAATGCCTGAAGACCGATACCGATTGCTTCAGCAGCATCAGCGGCGTTCTTGCATCCCTTCTTTATTGCGATAGCGCAACCGAGAGTGTATGCCCATGCAGCGTTCTCAAACGCGATAGGCTGAATACCCTTAACAATAGCGTCAGCGTCAACGCCCTTTGCAAGGCAGATTTCTCTTGCTTCCTCGAGATCCTTGATACCGTACTCTGCGAGGCAAGCTTCAATACCGGCAAGGCGTCTTTCCTTACCCTCAAATTTTACATTGTTAGACATATTCGTGCTCCTCCTCTCTTAGTTCTTTCTCGGATCAATGTACTTAACAGCGTCATCATAACGGCCGTAAGTCTTGATGTTGGATTCGTATGCTTCCTTGGGATCAGTACCAGCCTTGATGGCATCCATCATCTTACCGAGGTTTACGAACTTGTAACCGATAACCTCATTGTCCTTGTCAAGACCGAGCTCGAGGATATAACCCTCTGCCATTTCGAGGTAACGTACGCCCTTTTCCTTGGTTGCGAAGATAGTACCGATCTGGGAACGGAGACCCTTACCGAGGTCTTCAAGAGATGCACCAACGGGAAGACCGTTCTCGGAGAATGCAGTCTGTGAACGACCGTAAGCGAGCTGCTTGAAGATCTCGCGCATTGCTACGTTGATAGCATCGCAAACGAGGTCAGTGTTGAGTGCTTCGAGGAGAGTCTTACCCTGGAGGATCTCACCTGCCATAGCAGCGGAGTGAGTCATACCGGAGCATCCGCAGGTTTCAACGAGAGCTTCCTCGATGATACCCTCTTTAACGTTAAGTGTCAGCTTGCACATACCCTGCTGAGGTGCACACCAGCCGATACCGTGAGAAAGACCGGAAATGTCTTTGATTTCGTAAGCCTTAACCCATCTGCCCTCTTCGGGAATAGGTGCGGGGCCGTGCTTCGGACCCTTGGCTACACAACACATCTGTTCAACTTCGTGAGTATAGTTCATGTTTATATCTCCTTTATTTTAATATTTCATATTATTGCCATATAACGGACTAAATATGTAAAAATTACTTAACGATCTCGCCGTAAACTTCGCCGAAAGCGCAAGCAGCGTTAGCTTCATCGGTATCGATGTGCATAGCAGCAGCGAACTTGGGGCTTACGCGGCAAACAACGTCACCGAAAACGGTGGTGCGGTCTGCGCTGTCGATCTTAACGGAAACGACCTGCTTGTCCTCAACGCCGAACTTTGCAGCATCGTCGGGAGTGAGATGGATGTGACGCTTTGCAACGATAACACCCTCTGTAATGTCAACCTCACCTGCAGGGCCTACGAGCTTGCAGCCTGCCGAACCTGCAACGTCGCCGCTCTCACGAACAGGAGCGTTTACGCCAAGAGTTCTTGCATCGGTGAAGGAAACCTCAACCTGAGTTGCGGGACGAGCCGGACCGAGAATGATAACATTAGCGATCTGCTTCTTCGGGCCAACGAGAGTTACGCGCTCTTCGCACGCGAACTGACCGGGCTGAGAGAGATCCTTTTTGTGAGTGAGGGTTGCACCCTTGCCGAAGAGAACTTCGATGTGCTCTGCAGAAAGGTGAACGTGTCTTGCGGATGTTTCAACAAGTACCTGATTTGCCATGATAATATTTCCTTTCAAAATTAAATTTATATTTGCAAATTGCCATATATAAATATTGTACCACAAATTTCTTCAAATGTAAATAATAAAAATGTGGATTTTTGAGAAAACTAAAGGCGTATTTATATGAAAAACGGCGAAAGGAAGCAAAATTATGAACAACGACAACCAAAACGTAACCGAGGAAACCATCGACTCAATTGAAAAAGCAGGAACGGTACTCACAAACAAATCGGACGTACAATGCCTGACCATCATCGGGCAAATTGAGGGACACTATGTTCTCGGCGACACCACAAAAACCACAAAATACGAGCAGAGCATTCCCCTGCTCTGTCAAATAGAGGAAAGCAAAGACATCGGCGGACTGCTGATTCTCCTCAATACAGTCGGTGGCGACGTTGAAGCAGGACTCGCGATTGCCGAGATGATATCGGGCATGAAAAAGCCGACCGTTTCAATCGTACTCGGCGGCGGACATTCGATAGGCGTACCGCTTGCAGTCGCGGCAAAACGCTCATTCATCGTCCCAAGCGCAACAATGACGATCCACCCTGTACGAACAAACGGACTCGTCGTCGGCGTACCGCAAAGCTTTGAAAACCTCAAAAAAATGCAGGATCGCATCACTGATTTCGTCTGCCGAAACAGCAGTATCGAGAAGAAAAAATTCACGAAATTAATGATGACCACCGATGAAATCGCCACCGATGTCGGCACAATAATCGACGGTGAAGAAGCAGTTTCGCTCGGACTCATTGACGAGGTTGGAGGACTCGCGGCGGCACTGGGTGCACTTCACGAAATGATAAAAAGCAACACTTAAAGCGCGAGATTTATAATCTCAACACCGAGCTTTTCGGCATAAGAAACGGTATAATCAGTACCGCCGCCGTAATGTGTGAGATAGCAAACACAAACGGAGCTATGATCAACGAGGTGACGGTTACGCTCATGCATACAACCACGTCTGTATTTATCATAAAAGCACGTTACCTTGTCGGCACGACTGCAAATATGCTCATATCTTTCCTTGTCGTGGTCACTCCAATACCGCGTCTGATCACGGCAAGGCAAAACGAGAATCAGCTTTATATACGGATATTTTTCTTTAAAATCGAGCACCGTCTCTGCGGCGAGCGTGTCAAACCCGAGCGCACCGCCGACTCCAAAATAGCAAAACCCACGCTCAATGAGTCGTGCGACTACTTCACGCAGACGAGCAGCGAGCGTTTCATATTCGCCGCTTGGAATCTGGCGATGTCCCGTAAAACAGACTGTATATTGCTTCTTATTTTCTTTCACAAATATCACCTTTCCTTGCTTAATAATTATTTGTATATGCAAATTATATTATACATTTGCTCATGTTAATTTGCAATAGCTAATTAATAGTTCGTGGATATTTTTAGAAAAATTTTTTATAATATACATGATACCAGTAAGAAATGGGTGATATTATGAGAAAAGAAATCACTATAAAAAATCGTGACCGCTTTATTGAGCTTGGCATAACCATAGGCTATGTTCGCAGGCTTCGTGGGTTAACGCAAGAGCAATTGGCAGAAAAAGCCAACATAAGCAGAACACATTTATCATTAATTGAGGCTCCCAATGTGATTAAAGGAATATCGCTTGATGCTTTATACAATATCGCAGATGCACTTGAAGTTGAACCCGGCGATCTTTTAAATTCAAAATTTCCGAAATAATAATATGAGGAACTGTCTTAACGAAAAAATATAGGCAGTTCCCTTTCTTTTCGGCATTTGCCCTCATCAGTCTCGCAAAGCTCGACAGCTTCCCCCGAGGGAAGCCTTTTGGTAACTCTGCACCGCAAATCAACTCCAAAGCCTTCCCTTGGGGGGAAGGTGGATTGCCGTAAGGCAAGACGGATGAGGGCAAAGCAGTGAATTTAGCTTTTAGTATCATGCGATAGCATCATTTCAGAAGCGTTTACATAACTCCTCGGTGCTCAAAGCAAGACGGATGAGGGCTCTCTGCGCAGATTTTTTCAAAATTCCGTTTACAATTCTCTCCAAATATGCTATAATATAATGTATGAGTAAATTTTTACGAGGTGTATCATGTCAAAACTCACCGAATTTAAGAAATATATAAAAGATAAGCACGTCGCAGTTGTCGGCATTGGCGTGTCGAATACGCCACTTATAGATTTTCTGCTCACGTGCGGTGCAAAAGTGACCGCTCGTGATATCAAAACTCACGATAAAATGACCGAGCTCGCCGATTCGCTTGAAAAGAAAGGCGTTTCGTTGACGCTCGGAAACGATTATCTTGAAAATTTCACCGAGGATATCATCTTCAAAGCGCCCGGCATACGCGGTGACCTGCCGCAGTTCAAAAATGCCGTTTCCGAGGGCAAGATACTCACCTCCGAAATGGAAGTTTTCTTCGAGCTTTGCCCTTGCAAAATTTTCGGCATTACCGGAAGCGACGGCAAAACAACAACCACCACACTCACGTATAAAATGCTCGAGCTTGAAATGAAAAAGCAAGGCTCGGACGCTCGCGTGTGGGTTGGCGGCAACATCGGCAAACCGCTTTTACCCGAGATCGACAGCTTCCGTGAAAATGACCTCGCAGTGGTCGAGCTTTCAAGCTTCCAGCTTCACATGATGAAAAAGTCACCGTTTAGCGCCGCGATCACCAATGTGTCACCGAACCACCTCAATTGGCACACGGATATGGACGAATACACCGTTTCAAAGGAAAACATCTTCCTCGGCGAGGGAAATAAACGTGTCGTGCTCAATTACGGCTGTGACATCACTCGCGAAATGGCGACTATGACCGATTCCGAGGTTATATACTTTTCGGGTAAATGTACTCCCGACAGTACACACGCCGCAGTTTACGAAAAGGACAGCTGTATCGTTTACCGCGACACCGACGGTAATATAAGTGAAATACTCCGCACCGCCGATATAAAAATCCCGGGCAGGCATAACGTCGAAAACTACATGACCGCAATCGCACTGACCATGGGATACGTCAGCCGTGAAACCGTGTACGAGATCGCGACAACATTCGGCGGCGTTGAGCACCGCTGTGAATTTGTCCGCGAATATAACGGCGTCAAATATTACAATAGCTCGATAGACTCAAGCCCGACACGAACCGAGGCGGCACTTCGTGCATTCAAAGAGAAGCTGATCGTCATCTGCGGCGGTTATGACAAAAACATCCCGTATGAGCCGCTCGCACTGCCGCTTATCGAATGTACTAAAAAGGTGATACTCGTCGGAGCAACCGCACCGAAAATAAAAGCCACATTGCTTGGCGCACCCGAATATAACGGCACGCCCGAAATAATCGAAGCGGACACGTTTGAAAACGCCGTAAATGCGGCACGTAACGCTGCAGTGAACGGAGATATCGTTGTACTCTCCCCTGCCTCGGCAAGCTTCGATATGTTCAAAAACTTCGAGGAACGCGGTAACTATTTCAAAAAACTTGTAAACGACTTTTAAGCCAAAAGAAAGGATTCACAAAATGTCAAACATAGATCTTCTTTCCCTTACAGCAAAGGCAGAGCGTGACCTCGCAGAAATTTTCGCCGATATTGACCGTATATCATTTGAAAACACAAAGCGTGTTATGGATTCGTTCAGGAATAATCGCGTTGACGACTCCTGCTTTGCCGGCACGAGCGGTTACGGTTACGATGACAAAGGCCGTGACACGCTTGATAAAATTTACGCCGAGGTGTTCGGTGCAGAAGCGGCATTCGTTCGTCACAGCATCGTTAACGGCACACAGGCAATCGCAATCGCACTTTACGGTCTGCTCCGTCCGAATGATGTCATGCTTTCCGTGACGGGTAAGCCTTACGACACACTCGAGGAAGTCATCGGCATCGCGGGAGAGCCCGGTAACGGTTCACTTGCCGATTTCGGTGTTGAATACCGCCAGGTCGATCTCGCGGACGGAAAAATTGATTATGACGCAATCGAAAAACAGCTTACCGAGTGCGGCGAGCGCGTAAAAATCGTCTTTTTACAGAGATCAAAGGGCTACATGAACCGCCCGACACTGACCGTCGATCAGATCGGTGAGGTTGCGAAATTCGTCAAAGCACGCTCGAGCGCATACGTCGTCGTTGATAACTGTTACGGCGAATTCACTGAAACGAAGGAACCATGTGCAGTCGGAGCGGATCTTATAATGGGCTCGCTCATCAAAAACCCCGGCGGCGGTATTGCCGAATCGGGCGGATATATCGCAGGAAGTGCAAAGGCTGTTGAGCTTGCAAGCTACCGTCTCACAACAGTCGGCGTGGGACTCGAATGCGGTGCGTCACTCGGCAACAATAAGAGCCTTTTCAAGGGCTTCTTCTTCGCTCCGCACATCGTTGCACAGGCAATCAAAACCGCACATTTCGCCGCTTATATTTTTGAAGCCCTCGGCTGTGACGTAAACCCTCGCTGGAACGAACGCCGCGCGGATATCATCCAGGCGATAATTCTCGGCAAGCCCGAACGTCTTGTCGCATTCTGTCAAGGAATCCAAAGCGGTTCACCTATTGATTCATACGTCAGTCCCGAGCCGTGGGATATGCCCGGTTATACCGATCAGGTCATCATGGCGGCAGGAGCGTTCACACAGGGCTCATCCATCGAGCTTTCGGCAGACGGCCCTATGAGAGAGCCTTATACAGCATTCATGCAGGGCGGACTGACATATGAAAGCGGCAAGCTCGGAATACTCGCCGCGGCTGAAAAATTACTTACTGTACTGTGAGGCGGATAAATTGAATTTAAAGCTTCTTTCGCTTTTCGTTAAAGATTACAAAAAAACCGATGATTCCCGTGTACGTGCAAAATGTGCCGCGACGGCAAGTATTGTCGGTATCGTTTCAAACCTGCTTCTCTCGCTGATGAAGCTCGTTATCGGTATCATTTCGGGAAGCATCGCAATATCAGCCGATGCCGTCAACAACATCGCAGACGCCGCTTCCTCGATAATAACGCTGGTCGGCTTCAAGCTCGCCGCAAAGCCTGCGGACAAGGAGCATCCGTACGGTCACGCACGAATCGAGTACATAACCGGACTCATCGTGTCAATGGTCATCTGCGTTCTCGGAATTGAGTTTTTCATAAATTCGATAAACACGCTGATCTCACCGACGCAAACCGACTACTCGGTAATCGCTCTTGTAATTCTCGGTGTCTCCATCGTTATAAAATTCTGGCAGGGACTCTTTTACCGTAGCGTCGGACGGCACATTGACTCATCTGCCCTGATCGCCACATCCGCCGATAGCCGTAACGATTCGATAACAACCGCCGCAGTCCTCATCGGCGCACTGATATCAAGATTCAGCGGCGTAAATCTTGACGGATGGCTCGGTGTTGCGGTTGCCTGCTTCATCGTAAAATCGGGAATCGAGCTTATTCTTGAAACCTCGAATCCGCTTCTCGGAACAGCACCGAGCGAGGAATTTGTCATGTCAATCGGTAAGCGTATCATGAGCTATGACGGCGTGCTCGGTTATCACGATTTAGTTGTACACAGCTACGGACACGACCGTATCTTCGCATCGGTACACGTCGAGGTCGCCGCCGAACGTGACATTCTCGAAAGTCATGACCTTATTGACAATATCGAATTTGATTTCAAAAAAAGCGGTATGCAGCTTGTCATCCATCTTGATCCGGTTGTCACGGCAGATGAGGAGTTGCATGAGCTTCGCCGCGAGGTTGAAGCAATAATCGTTATCGTTTCGGAGGAACTCGCAACACCGCTTTCGATGCACGATTTCCGTGTCGTACGCGGCGTGACACACACAAATCTGATCTTTGATGTCGTTGTTCCGTTCGAATGTCCGAAAAACGAACGCGAGGTACGCGAGATCATATCGAAAAAAATCCGCACACTCTCACACGAATACAACACCGTTATCGAAATAGACAGAAGTTATCTTTAAAAAATGAATCGCTTCCCGATTTTGTGTCAACAATGACAAAGGAAAAGGAAGCGATTTTTATATTTTGGAGGTAACCATGCAAAAGCATATAACGGTATTTTTACTTACATTTTCCATACTTACAGCATTAATGCTGCCCATCTCGGCATTCTTCCCCACAATCGAGGACGCAAAGCTTTACGATAATATCATCCGTCTGCACGTCCTTGCAAACTCGGATTCGGAAGAGGATCAGGAACTGAAGCTTAAAGTCCGCGACGGCATACTCGACACCGTTGCCACGCTTCTTGACGGCGTCACCGACCGCACCATTACCGAAAATATACTGAGCGAAAACCTGCAGGCAATCGAATCTGTCGCAAAAAAAGTCCTCGACGACAATTCATCCACGTATACCGTTTCGGTCACGCTCACCAAAGAAGCATACCCGACGCGAGACTATGAAAATTACACTCTCCCTGCCGGAACATATACCTCCCTTCGCGTACTGATCGGAGAAGCCGAGGGACAAAACTGGTGGTGTGTACTGTTCCCACAGCTCTGCATCGGTAAAACGGAGGCTGTGTCAACGCTTGCCGTAATCGACGACAGCGAGCTTTTAGAAGTGGGACTTACGCCGTCCCAGATACGCATAATCAAAGGTGATTCGCCTGACATCGTTGTGAAATTTCGCCTGCTTGAATTTTTTGAAGGGCTGTTTTCGTGATGATATTCAGTGAATGGCTGTGTCACTCATAATTTACCGTCATACAAAAAGGAGCTGTCTGCATAATGACAACTCCTCTTTTATATTATAACTCAAACCAGAACGTCGAACCAACGTCCGGCTCACTGTTCACACCGTACTTTGCGCCGTGAAGCTCAAGTATACTCTTTACAATCGACAAACCGAGTCCTGAACCCATCTGTGCACGACGGTGAAGCTTGTCCACCTTGTAATATCTGTCCCAGATGTTAACAAGCTCGTCGGGCGCGATTCCCTCGCCGTGATCCGTCACCTCGATACGCACCTTTTTCTTAGTGCCGGTGTCTATCACGCGCTGTGAAACGAGAACCGTCTTATCTTCTCCCGAGTGTGTGATAGCATTGTTTATAAAATTATATATGACCTGCAATATACGTGTGCGGTCTGCCTCGACCATTACCTCACAGTCATAATCAAAGTCTATCTTCCAACCGTCCTGTGAGGTCAGCTTCGAGAAACGGCCGATAACCTCGCGTACCGTCTGCGTCAGGTCAAACGTCGTAAGTGATAACTCCTGCGTTCCCGCTTGAAGCCTTGAAATATCAAGAACGTCATTAACAAGCGAGGTGAGTCTGTTCGCTTCATCTATGATTATCTGCACGTTTTCTGGCGTGTTCTCTCCCGGCAGATCACGCATCACCTCGGCGTAACCCGTTATCATTGTAAGAGGTGTACGAAGATCGTGTGAAATGTTCGCGATAAGCTCGCGCTGGAGTGCTTCGGTTTTGGAAAGCTCGGCGGCGGCGTAAGTCAGCGTGTCCGAAAGCTCGGCGATCTCACGGTAACCGTCCGCACGGAAATCGGCATTATAGTTACCTGCGGCAAGCTGTTTTGCGCTTTTATTAATACGAACGATCGGCTTTGCAACGCGCTTTGCAAGCAGGAACGAAAGCAGCACGGCAATCAGCGTCATGACAACAGTTATGATAATAAGCTCGGTCTGAAGTGTTCTGACGGTTGATGCAACGGGCGATATCGTCGTGTTCAGTATAACAACAACATCCTTACCGTAATGCTCCGAATAAACGACCTTTGTGTAAGTGATGCTCTCAATAACGGCATCGCTCTGCGTCGGCTGCGGCGGACGGTAAGCACCCGGTGCAAGCGGAACATCGGGACGCTTATCTATCTGATAGCGTGAAAGTCTCTCTCCACCCTCGTCCTTTGCGGTGGTATAGAGCATATATATGTTCCTTGCCGACATTCCGTGAATGATACAATCGGAAAGCGACTCCTCCGAGGCAAGGACTTTACCGCTCTCATCAAAAACGAGAACACAAACCTCTTTATCCTCGGCAACACTTTTTGAAATTTCTTCAAGCGACTCGGTGTCATCAATATATCTGCAAATACTGTCTGCACTGTCCTTTATCTCGGTTATGCGTACCGATTTATATATCTCGCCGAAAAATACGACCTGAAACAGCCATAAAAGTCCGAGCAGTAACAGTAAAAATAACATCAGATAACCGAAGAATTTCCATCTGATACCAAGTCTGCCCGTTTTTCTCGTTTTATTTTGACTCAAAGCGGTATCCCACCCCTCGAAGCGTTACAACAAGACGTGCATAGTCACCGAGACTGCGGCGAAGCAGCTTGATATGCGTGTCAAGTGTACGGTCATCGCCGTAGAAGTCGTAACCCCACACCTCGGTTATAAGCTTTTCACGTGAAAGCGCAATGTTGCGATTCTTCAGCATATAGAAAAACAGGTCATATTCCTTCGGAGACATATCAATCCTCTCGCCGTCAACATAGACGATTCTTGCCGTAATGTCTGCGCGAAGTCCCTCTATCTCAATGATATCATGCTGTGCAGTGTCACCTTTAGCCTTTGTACGTTTAAGCACCGCCTCAATGCGAAGCATCAGCTCCTTCGGCGAAAACGGCTTTACAACGTAATCGTCGATACCCAGCTCAAAGCCGTTTATCTTGTCATATTCCTCACAGCGTGCGGAAAGCATGATGATCGGCGTGTCCTTGATCCTGCGTATTTCACGGCAGGCGGAAAAGCCGTCAAGTTCAGGCATCATGATATCCATTATGATTATGTCAAAATCCTGCTCGCGGCATAGTCTGACCGCTTCCATACCGTCAGCAGCTTCAACCACTTCATGAGATTCAAACTCTGCATATTTGCGGATGAGCTTGCGTATCATTTCCTCATCGTCAACAGTAAGTATTCTGTACATAGTAACAGATCCTTTCGGTGTCATTTCATAATTATATTATAACACCACCGTCCATCCAATTGCAAGACACTTCGCCAAAAGTTCACAAAACAATTACCCGAACCTCACAGCCCGGGTATGTAGTCGTCACATTATGGTTGTTTCAAGCCCAAAACTGACACCAATGGCGTCGTTCACCTTCTTCATCACATTCTCATCAAGGTGTCCCATTTTTTCTTTAAGCCGCTGTTTGTCAATAGTCCGTATCTGTTCAAGCAGTATAACCGAATCCTTGGCAAGACCGAAATGATCTGCAAGCACGTCAATATGGGTTGGAAGACGGTTTTTGCCGACCTGTGAGGTTATGGCAGCTGCAATGACAGTCGGGCTGTATTTGTTTCCGACATCGTTCTGTACGATGAGTACCGGGCGAAGTCCCCCTTGCTCTGAGCCGACTACAGGACTCAGATCAGCGTAATAAATATCTCCGCGTTTAACAGTCATGAAAATTCACTCTCCATGCTTTTTTATTTTACGTCATTATTTTTTACCCGGAGCGGGAGTTTTAATCATGCTGAAAAAATATTTTGAATTAAGGATTATCTCTCCCGTATCATATTATTACGGATACGCATTATCGGTGACTTGCAGTACCTCGCATATACACCGCGGCAAACGGCTTTTCTAAAAAAATCGCCACATCTGACACGGCAAATTTTGGCGATTCGGTTATAATAAATATTGTTGGTTTGTAAGTTCACAGTCCCTAATAAAAATGCACCGTTTTTTACGTATGAGGTAATAAAACGATGCACTGTATATTCATTTGTATCTTAAAAAAATTCTGCAAGAGTTATGCTATCGAAATAATCGTTCGTTATATCATGAAATTTCTTCCACATCGGGAGTGTTTTGCAAGAGCCGGCACGCTTACATTCCTTTGCATCACATTCAAGACAGGAAACCGGAGCGAGATTTCCCTCAGTAAGTCTCAATATCTCGCCAACAGTATATTCTTCGGCAGGCCTTGAAAGACGATAACCGCCGCCTTTTCCGTGAACACCCTCAACCAACTTATTTTTTGAAAGCACCGGCATTATTCTTTCGATATATTTTAAAGACAATTCCTGACGTTTCGCAACCTCTTTCATTGGAATATAGCCTTCGTCTTTATGCTCAGCGAGGTCAAGTAAAACTCTGAGTGCATATCTGCCTCTTGTTGATATCATCATCTTTTTGTCACTCCCGATATATTATAGTCAATAATTATTATACACCATATTTAGGGTTAAATCAACTGTTATTTCAAATAATAACCTTCAATAAAAATTACACCGACTCCACACAAAACGGAATCGGTGTTTTTATCACTCGGCAAAAAGTGCTGTGGAAAGATATCTGTCGCCGGTGTCCGGGAGCAAAACGACTATTGTCTTTCCCTCGTTTTCCTTTCGTTTTGCAAGCTGTAATGCCGCAAACACCGCCGCACCGGAGGATATACCGACAAGAACACCCTCTGTTTTTCCGATCAACTTGCCGGTTTCAAAAGCGTCATCATTGGATACCGGTATAATTTCATCATATATTTTTGTATTGAGTATCTCGGGAACAAAACCGGCACCTATACCTTGAATTTTGTGTGCACCGGGTATTCCCGTCGAAAGCACAGCCGAAGATTCGGGCTCGACCGCAACAACCTTGATGTCACAATTTTTCGATTTCAAGTATTCGCCGACACCCGTTATCGTACCACCCGTACCGACGCCCGCAACGAATATATCAACCTTGCCGTCGGTATCATTATAGATTTCCGGTCCCGTAGCAGCTATGTGCGCAGCCGGATTTGCCGGATTGGTGAATTGACCTAAAATAACGCTGTCCGGGATTTCTGCTTTCAATTCCTCAGCCTTCGCAATTGCGCCTTTCATGCCTTTTGCACCTTCTGTTAAGACAAGTTCGGCTCCATAGGCTTTCATAAGCTGCCTGCGTTCCACAGACATTGTTTCGGGCATTACGATAATTACCCGATACCCTCTCGCCGCACCAACCGATGCAAGACCAATTCCCGTGTTGCCGGAGGTCGGCTCTATAATAACAGAACCTTTCTTGAGTTTTCCCGATTTTTCGGCATCGTCAATCATAGCCCTTGCGATACGATCCTTCACCGAGCCTGCCGGGTTGAAATATTCAAGCTTTGCAAGTATTTTTGCCTTTAATTCATATTTTCTTTCGATGTTTGTAAGCTCAAGCAGTGGGGTTTTGCCTATAAGCTCATCAGCCGATCTATAAATATTGCTCATAAAATCACGCCTCCTTTACTGCGTCAAATCCATTCTGCAAATCAGCGAGAATGTCGTCGATATGCTCTGTTCCGATGGAAAGACGGATCGTATTTGACTTGATACCCTGCTATTTAAGTTATTCCTCTGAAAGCTGACTGTGCGTTGTCGTTGCCGGGTGGATCACAAGACTTTTAACGTCTGCAACATTGGCAAGAAGCGAGAAGATCTTGAGGCTGTCGATAAATTTGTGTGCTTCCTTCTGTCCTCCCTTGATTTCAAAGGTGAAAATCGAGCCTCCGCCATTTGGGAAATACTTCTGATACAAAGCATTGTCGGGATGATCCGGCAGTGACGGATGGTTAACCCGTTCAACCTGCGGAGGAGTTATAAGAAAGTCCACGACCTTTTTGGTGTTTTCGGCGTGACGCTCCAAGCGAAGCGAAAGTGTTTCAACACCCTGCAAAAGAAGGAATGCCGCAAACGGTGAAAGTGTTGCACCTGTGTCACGAAGCAAAATTGCTCTGATATATGTAACAAACGCAGCAGCTCCTACGGCCTTTGTAAATGATACACCATGATAACTCGGGTTTGGAGCGGAAATTGCCGGATATTTGCCGGCAGCCTCCCAGTTGAATTTTCCCGAATCGACTATCACGCCGCCGAGAGTTGTACCGTGTCCGCCAATGAATTTGGTTGCCGAATGAACGACTATATCCGCACCGTGCTCAATCGGACGGATAAGATACGGTGTTCCGAAGGTATTGTCAACAACAAGAGGTAAACCATGCTTGTGAGCCAGCTCTGCAAGTGAGTCAATATCGGGAATATCACTGTTTGGATTTCCGAGCGTTTCAATATAAATCGCTCTTGTGTTATCGCGGATTGCCGCTTCAACCTCCGCAAGATCGTGAATGTGTACAAATGTTGCGTTAATCCCGAAGCTTGGCAAGGTATGTGCAAGGAGATTATAGCTTCCGCCGTAGATGGTTTTCTGCGAAACTATATGACCGCCGTTCTGACCAAGTGCCTGCAGGGTATATGTAATCGCCGCAGCACCGGATGCAAGCGCAAGAGCCGCAACACCGCCCTCAAGTGAGGCGATGCGTTTTTCAAAAACATCTTGCGTGGTATTGGTAAGACGACCGTATATGTTGCCTGCGTCCTCAAGTCCGAAGCGTGCCGCCGCGTGAGCTGAATCATGAAAAACGTATGATGTGGTTGCATAAATCGGGACGGCTCTTGCATCCGTTGCAGGATCGGGAGTTTCCTGTCCGACATGGAGCTGTTTTGTTTCAAATTTATATTCTGACATAATATTATTTCCTTTCGATAAAATGTAATAGTGTTATGGGATTTCCGTCACACCGTCACATTCGCCCGAAACGATAATTCTCTCTGACAAGATTTTCAAAGTAACTCGACATTTTAAGCCTTCTTTCATTTACATACCTTTTTGGTAGGTGACTACATTATACCACTATTTACCTACTTTGTCAATAGGTAAATCGAATTTTTTTAAATTTTATTTGTTAAATTTTATTTTAAGAATAAACACGAGAGGTAAACTGCCCTACCGCAGCTTATATTTAAGACGCTCAACTCTCAAACAGCTGCAAGCAATCCAAATGACGAGTACCGGAAAACTCGTTCAGTACACTCAAAACAGCCTGCTTTTACGCATATCATCAATAACCTGCCCTTCCGCTATCAATATTTTGCACACTTTTTTAATATCTCTTGACAACGCATAAAATAAGTGTTACAATAATATGTGGTATATAATGGAGGAAGCAAATAAATATATTTGAACAAGGGCTGATTAATTATGGACAAAACCAAACTTCAAAACGTAAGGAAGCAAATTCGCTCCCAGCTTGATGCCTGCGTAAGCTTCTGGCTTAACAACGGTATCGACAAGGAAAACGGCGGCGTTTACACCTGTCTTGACCGTCAGGGTAAGGTCTACTCCACCGACAAGAGCGTGTGGATGCAGGGACGCTGTGCGTGGACATTTGCATGGCTTTGCAATGTTTACGGCAAAAAGCAGGAATGGCTCGACGCTGCGGGGAGCTGTCTTGACTTTATGGAAAAGTATTGTATCAATCGCGAGAAGGGCGATCGTATGTACTTCACCGTTACAGGCGACGGCAAGCCGCTTCGTCAGAGAAGATACTTTTTCTCCGAAACCTTCTACTGTATGGCAAACGCCGAATATTACGGTCTGACAGGCGACAAGGTATATCTTGAGCGTGCGATCAAGGCTTATAATATGTACTGGGATCTCTGGCACGGTGCACCCGATCCGACCGGACTCGGCTCAAAAACGATCACCGAAACACGTACCGGACGCAGCTTTGCAAACGCAATGATCTTCCTCAATATGAGCTCGATTTTAGTCAGAGTTCATCCCGAGGGTGCAGCGGTTTATGACGAACGCTCCAAGGAATGTGTACACGATATCTTCGCATATCACGTTCATCCCGAGCTCGGATGCCTGCTTGAAAACGTAGGTCCCAACGGCGAAGCAAGAATGGAATTTACCGAGGGACGTATCGTTAACCCCGGTCACGATATCGAGGGCGCATGGTTCATCGAGGAATATGCAAACCGTACCGGTGACAAGGAGCTGAGAGCAAAGGCAGAGGATATCTTCAACAAGGCATTTGAAGCCGGTTGGGATAATGAGTACGGCGGTTTACTCTACTTCATCGACGCACTCGGCAATCCTCCCGAAGCATACGAGCATGACATGAAGCTCTGGTGGCCTCATAACGAGATTCTTATCGCGTCGCTTATGTTCTACCGTGACACCGGCAAGGAAGAATATCTTGAGAAATTCTATAAGACCTTCGACTATTGCTGTGAAGTGTTCAGCGACGAGGAATACGGCGAATGGTACGGTTATCTCCGCCGCGACGGAAAGCCGACAATGCCGCCCTGCAAGGGTTCGACCTTCAAGGGCCCGTTCCATCTGCCGAGAATGCTCAGCATGGTCGACGTTATGATCGGCGAAATTCTCGGAGAATAAATTCAGTAAAAATTTTATAATACATAAAGAGGAAAACAAAATGGATATTCGTAAGTATCAGGGTGTCATTCCGGCGTTTTACGCTTGCTATGACGATAATGGCAATATTTCTCCCGAAAGAGTTGAAGCGTACACACGTTGGCTCGTTAAACAGGGAGTTAAGGGTATATATGTAGGCGGTTCTTCCGGCGAATGTATTTATCAGAGCGTTGAAGACCGTAAGATCACTCTCGAGCACGCAGTTAAAGCGGCAGAGGGCAAGCTGACAATCATCGCACACATCGCCTGCAATAGCACAAAGGACAGTATGGAGCTCGCTGCACACGCAGAAAGCCTCGGGGTTGACGCAATTGCTTCTATTCCGCCGATCTATTTCAAGCTTCCCGAGCACGCAGTTGCAAAATATTGGAACGATATCTCCTCTGCTGCTCCGAACACCGACTTCATTATTTATAACATCCCTCAGCTTGCAGGTATAGCACTCACAGGCTCACTGCTCGATGAAATGCTCAAGAATCCGAAGCTCATCGGCGTTAAGAACAGCTCGATGGCGGCAATGGACATTCAGATCTTCAAGGACAAGGGAACAGCCGGCGGACGCGATTTCGTAGTATTCAACGGTCCCGACGAGCAGTTCATCAGCGGACTTCTCATCGGTGCTGACGGCGGTATCGGCGGTACATATTCGTGTATGCCCGAGCTTTTCTTAAAGCTTTGGGATCTCCACTACGCAAACGAACACGAAACTGCACGTGCGCTTCAGTATGATATCAATAATATCATCTATACACTCTGCAGCGGTAAGGGACATATGTACGCACTCATCAAGGCGGCACTTACCAAGCGCGTCGGACTCGAATTCGGCGGCGTCAGAGCACCGTTTGCAAATGTAGTTGATGCTGATATGCCCATCGTTGACAAGGCTGTTTCGATGATCAATGCGGCAATCGCAAAGTATATCGGTTAATTTTTAATAACACGGGAGCTGTCTTTTAGTAAGGCGGCTCCTTTTTTGCATTATTGACACAAGCATAATAATGTGGTATAATTATGGTAATTAACTATCACACAAGGAGAACCAAAAATGAGAACAGTAACACTCGGCAAAACCGGCATAACAACACCACAGAATGCCTTTGGTGCATTACCGATACAGCGCGACGATTTTGACACCGCAGTTAAACTTCTCCGCCGTGCATATGAGGGCGGTATGACCTTTTTCGATACCGCACGTGCATATTCTGACAGCGAAGAGAAATGCGGCATCGCTCTTTCCGACGTACGCGATAAGATCACAATCGCAACCAAAACCGGCGCAAAAAATCCCGATGATATGAAAGCTCACATCGAGACCTCGCTCACAAAATTAAAAACAGATCACATCGACATATACCAGTTCCACCTTGCAGGACAGTGTTACCGCCCGGGTGACGGCACGGGTATGTATGAATGCATGGAAGACCTCAAGCGTCAGGGCATGATACGTCATATCGGTATCACAGCTCACAAAATCGGCGTTGCAGAGGAAGCCGCCGAGTCGGGACTTTACGAAACAGTGCAGTTCCCGCTTTCCTATCTTTCGGGTGCACGTGAGGTCAAACTCGTCGAGCTTTGCAGAAAGAATGACGTCGGATTTATCGCAATGAAAGCACTCGCAGGCGGTCTCATTACAGATTACCGTGCCGCTTACGCATATATTTCGCAGTTTGATAATGTCGTCCCGATCTGGGGTGTACAGCGTGAGCATGAGCTTGATCAGTGGCTTTCGCTTATGACAGATCAGGTAACACTTGACGAAAATATAAAAGCACGCATCGAAGCGGACAAAACACAGCTCGGAACGGAATTTTGCCGCGGCTGCGGTTACTGTCAGCCCTGCCCGATGGATATCACCATTTTCCAGTGTGCACGTATCTCACTGATGCTTCGCCGCGCACCGTCAAAGGACTGGCTGACCGAGCATTGGCAGAATGAGATGGCAAAGATCGAAAACTGCATCGAATGCGGACAGTGCATGAAAAAATGTCCGTATGAGCTTAATATTCCGAAACTTCTTAAAAAGAATTACGAGGATTACAAGAACGTCCTCGCAGGCAAAACCATCGTCTGATGGAAAGACTTACGATCGGCATAATCGCTCACGTTGACTCGGGAAAAACCACACTTTCCGAGGCGATACTCTATAAAACGGGCATCGTCCGAAACCTCGGCTCGGTCAACAAGGGCAGTTCACATCTTGACACCAACGCAATCGAGCGTGACCGCGGAATAACCATATTTTCAAGCGGCGCATCGTTTACGCATAAAGACGTTGAATTTACACTCCTCGACACACCGGGGCACGTTGATTTCTCACCCGAAACCGAGCGTGTACTGCGCGTCATCGACTGTGCACTTTTAGTCATAAGCGGTACAGACGGCATACAAAGCCACACAATGACGCTCTGGAGATTGCTTGAGAGTTATAAAATCCCGACGGTCATCTTCATAAACAAAATGGACATCACCGCTCTGTCCCACCGTGAGCTTATGGAGGAGCTGAAATATAAGCTCGGAGACGGCTGTATCGACTTCAACGCGACAAGTCTTGAAAGCTTCTCGGATGAGCTTGCGATGTGTGATGAGCCACTGATGGAAAGCTTTGCCGCAGGTGAGGAATTTCACACCGAGGATATACAAAATGCTATATCAAAAAGACGGTTGTTTCCCTGCTTTTTCGGCTCGGCACTCCGCGGCGACGGCGTAAACCTCTTGCTTGATGGAATCGCGACTTACATTGCGCCGCCGAAGTACAGTGACGTTTTCGGTGCAAAGGTTTATAAGATCACGCAGGATAAATCCGATAAGATCGCTCACGTAAAGATCACGGGCGGTGTCTTTAAAGTTAAAGATACCCTCTCGGGTACACATCCCGACGGAAGTGAATGGTCGGAGAAGATCAACCAGATACGTATCTATTCGGGAGAAAAATACAAAACCGTCAACGAAGCACCTGCAGGTACAATCTGTGCGCTGACAGGTTTATCATCTGCCTATCCCGGAATGGGACTCGGATTTGAAAATGATTCGGGCGCGGCATATCTTGAGCCGGTGCTTTCATACCGAGTCGAACTTCCAAATGGCGTTGACACACATACAGCCCTCGCAAAATTTCGTGAGCTCGAAGCCGAGGAGCCTGCACTGCATATCATCTATAACGAACGCCGTGCCGAGATATATTTCGGAATCATGGGAGAGGTACAGCTCGAGGTGCTGACGCGTATCATTTCCGAGCGTTTTAACATGGACGTTACGTTCAGCGACGGAAGTATATCATATAAGGAAACGATACGTTCAGCCGTCATCGGAGTCGGACACTATGAACCGCTTCGCCATTACGCCGAGGTACAGCTCCTGCTTGAACCGCTTGAGCGAGGTGAAGGACTTAAATTCGCCGTTGACGATGAATGTGAGCTCGCAGGCAACTTCAAACGGTTAGTGCTTTCGCATCTTTATGAAAAAACGCACATCGGCGTACTGACAGGCTCACCGATCACCGATATGAAAATAACCCTCATCGCAGGACGGGCTCACCTGAAGCACACCGAGGGCGGAGATTTCCGTCAGGCAACCTGGCGTGCACTTCGTCAGGGACTTCGCTGTGCCGAATCGGTACTGCTCGAGCCGTGGTACGATTTCAGGCTCGAATTACCGCAGGAATCCGTTGGACGTGCAATGAGCGATATAACCATGATGGGCGGCAGATTCGCAGAACCCGAAATGACGGCTGACGGTATGGTGCTCACAGGTAAAGCTCCCGTCTCAAAAATGCGCGGATATCACCGTGAGCTGATCGGTTACACAAAAGGCACAGGCAAGCTGTTCACATCCCTTGACGGTTACGCAGAAGCAGTTGAACCCGAAGCTATCATCGCCGAATCGGGGTATGATGCCGACCGTGACACGGAAAATCCTGCCGACTCCGTATTTTGCGAGCACGGTGCAGGCTTTGTCGTTAAATGGGACGAGGTTTGGATACACAAGCACCTTGACAGCGGCGTAGAGCTTGATCTGCCTGATACGGAGGAAACAAATGACCGTGCCGCACGTTATCTGAAAGCTGTTGCAAGTGATGACGAGCTGATGCGAATTTTCGAGCGCACATACGGCCCGATCAAAAGGAAAAAATTCAACGAGCCCAAGGTTCGTCATGCAGTCCCAACGCCGAAAAAGCGTACAACCGCACCGCAAAAGAGCAGTTACAGCGGACCTGAATATCTCCTCATTGACGGATATAACATCATCTACGCATGGGATGACCTGCGTGCACTCGCCGAAAAGAGCCTCGACATCGCGAGAAACCGTCTCATTGACCGTTTATGTAACTATCGCGGATTTCGCGAATGCGAAGTTATCATCGTTTTTGACGCATATAAAGTCAAGCGCAATCACGGTGACACGGAGCAGATCAATAATCTTACCGTCGTTTACACCAAGGAAGCCGAAACCGCCGACACGTATATCGAAAAGGCCTCAAAAGAGCTTTCAAAAAATCATCGTGTCCGCGTTGCAACCTCGGATGCCGACGAACAGCTTATCATCCTCGGAAACGGTGCGATCCGAGTTTCCGCGAGAGGACTTCGCGCCGAGGTTGAGGAGGTTGAGCGCTGTATACGCGATTTTATTGAAAACACTTAAAAAGTCCCGCAAAAGCAAAAGAGCTGTCGATATCAAAACCGCACAGCTCCTTTTCTTTTATGGAAAACTATTTCTTTTTGTATATTACAAGCACCTTTTCAAGCTCGGCATAAAGCTCGTAGCCGTTATCGGTGAGAAGCGAAACAATATTGTCAAATCCGTTCTCTTTCCCTTCATCCGCGTATTTACGGAACTCATTTTTCGCAGTGACATTCAAAGCCACATATTCCGATTCAAGAAGATGCTCCCTTGAAGCGTAGTAAATATCATAAAGCACGTCTCTCTGCGAAAGAAATGGGACATAGAACGTAGTCGCTGTAACAGAAGCATCGTCGGGAATGAGCGAAAGTGTGTCGCGGATGTTCTCGTAACGCTCGGAATATTTGATGCAGTATCCGGGATATTTTATAAGCTTCTTATAGGCAGTCGGAATGAAACAGCCGACACCGAGCACAAATGCCATACCGAGCGCGATAACACGTTTCACATCAAGCTTCAGATCGGTTACGTTTATAAGCATTAAATAAATGAGAAAAGCGAGCGGACCGAACGTATACTGATAAAAAATGTTATGCTGATAAACATAGTCCGACATCAGATTTAAAAGCAGATACGGAATCAGCAATATGTAGCGTTCATACCGTCTCGTTATAAGCGGCAGACCGAAAAGCGGAGCCATTGTGAGACCGATAAACTGCAGCTTTTCCGCGTCCACACATTCGTATAACGCCTTCATCGGATTCATGATGACAGACTTGATAACCGTTATAAGCGAGGACGAGCCGTCGTACATGAAATTTTTGTATCGGTAAGTCATAACACCGTCACCGACCTCGGCAAGAAAGCTTGTTGCAAGGAAGAAATATATAAGTGCCGCGGCGAAAAGTCCAAGTCCCGTCAAGAGTTCACGAAAACGTGAGCGGTCATAATGAAGTAATGTTTTCACAATGAAATAAAGCGCAATAACGGCAACGTAAACCGCCGCATCCTCTTTAACCGTAAGCGTCAGAAATCCGAAAACGGCAACAAATGGGATACTCTTTTTTTCGAGGGCCCAGAAAAGCCACAATATAAGCGGCACAAGGAAGCAGTTCTCGTGAATATCATAAGAAGCACCGCCGGAAAGAGCCGGATAAACGAGCAGAACACCGCAAATAAGCATACGCTGCAGATCGGAAAGTCCGCGTATTTTTGCGATCTTCCAAAGCGGAATCACAGACGAAACAAGAATAGCTGCCTGCAGTACCTGAAGCGTTGCCGGAAACGGTGCTATCACATAAAAAGGAAGCAGGATATACCATATCGGCGACATATGAACATAAAGATGTGAAAGCAGGCCGTCGCGCTCAACAGTGGTCATCGGGAGACCTGACTCCTTCATATGATGGAACATCTGAGCGAAGATACCGAAATCATACGTCGGCGTTGAAAAGCTGTAAATACGGCAGACCGTACATATCGAGAGAAACAGGAAGAAGCCGATTGACAACAAGACTGTCAGCCATAAAAAGATTTTGCGTTCCGATCGAGGTTTTTCCACGGTTTCGGGAGAAGAATCCCAACCGAAAAGATTATAGACGAGCATCACACCGCAGGTAAGCAGACATACCGTTAAAAAAGCCCACGTAAATGACGCATGGACAGCAACGGCGGAAAGCGCAAGAAAAGCGGCAAAGATACCTGTACGCTCGGCAGTGGTGATGTTCACAAAGCGTGAGATACCCCATAATACCAGCATTAAAATACAGGTGAGCAATACCACACGTAAAAGTGACATCCCTGCAAGACCGTCAAGTCCAGAAAGATCACGAATCTCACGCGGCAGGATAATATATTCAACAAGCACAGCCGAAAGCCATGCCGTTATAAATCGTCGAAAGACAGCAGCCATAGAATCACCTCACAAATTTCTATGGTAAGTATATCACATATCCGTAGATAATGCAAGGGCTTTTCGGCGTGAGGGAGGATTTTTATAATTAAATTTACATAAAAAAGCTCCCACAGACCGTCCGATCCGTGGGAAACCTTCGCACATATGTAATTATAAAAAATCAATAGTTGTTAAGAATAAAATTATAGTTGTTAAGTGCAGATTCCTCGTTGCTGACGGGAGCCTTATCGAGCTCTTCGCAAAGAGGACCGTCGTAACCGTGTTCCTTGAGAAGTGCGAAAATGCTCTTAAAATCAACACAGCCCGTTCCGAGCTCACAGAAGTTTGCGTATACCTCCATACCTGCACTTGAGATTCCCTCCGATTTGACTTCCGCACTCTCTATGTCCTTGAGATGAGTGAAATTAACTCTGTCAATATATTTGGTTATAACCGCAAGCGGATCACAAAGACCTGTAACAAGATGTGCCGTATCGGGTGCGAACTGAATTATACTGCTGTCAAGATTCTGCAGAATATTATCGATCTCGTTTTCATACTGAACCCAGGTGTTCTGATGCGGATGGAGATTTGACATAATTCCGAATGACTTGGTTTTCTCGGCAAAACGTGCGATGAGATCAAGCTCATAATCAAGATTTGCCTTGTCCATCACCTCGGGACGACCGCCTGTTGCCTGCAGACAGATGCGCTTAACTCCAAGCTCGGCAATAAATTCAAGCTCCTTGTCGAGATTAGCAAAAATGTCCGCCGCGTTTTCCTTTTTGAGAAGATGGAAATAGAAGCTTGCCGCTTTAAGGTTGTTGCGCTCAAGCACTTCCTTGTAAGCCTTGATGTCAAGGTCATATGCGTATATCGCCGCTTTAACGCTCTCAAAATTTTCGTAGCCTATTTTTGAAACCGCAGCAGCCGCAGTTTCCATCTGCTCTCTTGTTTTTGTTCCCCACGGCCAGATTGCCGCCGTAATTCTTGATTTGATCATTTTTCATTCTCCTTTTTGAGTTTACTAAACTTATTATATACTCCTCCATTCTTTTTCGCAATGACATTTAGTATTTTCTTTTTCCCATTTTTTTACGAAAATCAGTTTCACACCAAATTACCACTGCCGCATGAAATTCCCATTCATATAAAACGTCATAGTGGCGATAATAGTAACAGAGTCGGGCGGAAACGTCATGACTCAATTAAACAGACAAGCCCGCCCGACACAGTTGTGTAAGGTTTTCGTGATGATTCGCGGAAGATGCGGAGCAAGTCGATAATATAGATATTTCCTAAAAGGAGAAAAAAACAATGTCCAGTAACAAGATTGTTGTTCCCGAGGCAAAGGAAGCTCTCGAACAGTTCAAGATGGAGGCTGCAAGCGAAGTCGGCGTAAACTTAAAGCAGGGTTACAACGGCGAACTCACCTCTCGTCAGGCAGGTTCTATCGGCGGTCAGATGGTTAAGAAGATGATCGAAAAGTACGAGAATGACCTCAAGGCAGGCAAATAAGCCTATTTTATAAAAGTAAGGGGCGCTTCATTTCGGGCGTCCTTTTTTATTTAAGAAAGCAGTGTAACATCTCCGTTTCCGACAGCCCATAAATAAAAGCTTGCAACCGTTGCATACGGACTGTAGCGCTCATAATATTCCTTAAACCTTGCCCGTGTCAGCTTTTCTTCGCCGTAAAGCAGCTCTATCCCTCTGCGTATACCAAAGTCACCGAAGCTGAGTACGTTCTCCCGACAAAGGCAAAAAATGAGTAACATCTCGGCAGTCCACGTACCGATTCCGCGAAAGGAGGTCAAAACCGCGATAACCTCATCATCGGGCAGTGTACGCAATGCCTCAAGGCCTAACTCTCCATTGCAAACCCGCTCTGCTATATTAACAATATTTTCCGCCTTGCGAAGGCTCATTCCGCACGAGCGTATTCCCTCAACACCGAGCCTGCAGACATTTTCCGCATTAAGCTCTCCAAGAGCACACATAAGCCGACCGAGAACCGTTTTAAGTGCGGCATTTGATATCTGTTGTCCCGCAATATTTTTAACTATAGCCGCGAAAATGTCACCGTCCACCTCGCGTTCAATGAAGCCGACACGGTCTATGATCTCACCGAGACGTGCATCACGTAAGCGAAGATATTCAAGCTCACACTCACCGTATTCAAATATCATGTCATCACCTCGGTATTATTGTAACATTCGGAAGCGTCGCTTGTCAAGCCGTACTTATTGACACGCGGATAAAAATATTGTATAATTATCGTATAAACATAACGAAAGGACGCAAAAAAATGAACATAAGAAAATTACTTAATGCAGCTCCGCGCGCACTTGCGATCATACTCAGCCTGTTTATGCTCTTTACAATGCTTGGCTGCTCCGACATTGCAGACACGGAGATTACAGATTACACCCCACCGAGCGACACGACCGGCTTCATCGAAGAATCACTCGACGACACCACCGAAAAAGAATCGGATTCCACGTTAGCACTTGATGAAAACGGCTCATACTACAGCAGGGACGAGGTTGCAAGTTATATAAACATTTACGCAAAGCTTCCGTCAAACTTCATAACCAAATCCGAGGCACGTGAGCTCGGTTGGGAAGGCGGATCGGTCGAGCGTTATCTTGAGGGTGCGGCAATCGGCGGAGACGTATTCGGTAACCGTGAGGGACTGCTTCCGAGAGCCGACGGCAGAACATATTACGAATGTGACATCGACACAAACGGTAAAGACAGCCGCGGTGCGAAGCGTATCGTTTATTCAAATGACGGACTCATATATTACACCGATGACCACTATGAATCGTTCACACTGCTTTACGGCGAGAAATGAGGGAGGACAAAATGAAAATAATCATCATCGACGCAAAAAAATTCACCTCAAAGCCCGATGCACACGAGCATATCGCAGCAAGCCTTGACTTCCCTGCTTATTACGGAAAAAACCTCGATGCCCTTGCAGACTGTCTCTCAGAGCTTGCGCCCACCACGGCGGTGATAATAAAAAACACAGCCGACGCAAGCGACTGTGCAAAACCTATATTCGAGGTGTTCGACGAGATGCTGGGAGAGGATTTTCGTGTGCTGTATTTCAAATAAGATATAAGCTTCACAAAAAAAGGGGACTGCCGTAAAAAACAGTTCCCTTTTGTTATATTTACTTCTGCTTCGGATGAGGTCCGTGGTGCTTGCTTGGTATAATACCGCGAGCACTTGTTTTGTTTTCGGGGATGATATCGCCTGCCTTGGTGAGTGCGATCTTTGTTGCAAGCGGGCCGAAAAGCTCAAGTATCAGAACCGAGAAAAGCACGATGTTTCGTATCAGACCCTGGTCATAATCGCTCAAGCCGCCGAGCTGAAGAGACATACCGAGTGCAACGCCTGCTTGCGGAAGAAGCGTAATGCCGAGATATTTGCAAACACTTGGTGAACACTTCATCCATTTCGCACTCAGACCTGCACCGCCCCATTTGCCAAGCGCACGTGCAATAAGGAATGTGACACCGATCAAAACTGTCATAAGGCTTCCGAAGACCGAAAGATCAAGCTCTGCGCCCGAAAGCACGAAAAAGATTATAAACAGCGGAGTTGTCCATCCGTCAACACGCTCCATGAGCTCCGCTGAATAGTCGCAGAGATTACAGAATACAGTTCCGAGCATCATGCAGACAAGCAGTGACGAGAATCCGATTTCAATATTACCGAAGTGGAATTTTTGCATCGAAAGCGCAACGGTGAGGAAAACGAACACGATCGCCATTGACATACGCTTGGAACGCGAATGGAAGAAACGCTCAATAAATGTGAGTATAACGCCCATGACTGCGCCGAGAACCAGCGATCCGACGATTTCGATAATCGGATTTACAACAATCGAAATAATGTCAACGTGTCCCTGCTCAAACGCACGTCCTATACCGAGCGAAACCGCAAAAACGATCAGTCCCACAGCGTCATCGATAGCAACAATGGGAAGCAGCAGATCAGTGAGCTCACCCTTTGCTTTATACTGACGGACGACCATAAGTGTTGCCGCAGGAGCGGTTGCCGTCGCGATCGAGCCGAGAACAATTGCAGCCGGCAGCGAGATTGCGTCAGGTGCAACGAGATGGAAAATTATCAGCACCAAATCAACAACGAGTGCCGCAGCAAGAGCCTGGAAAACTCCTATAAAGGTGGCTGCCTTACCGGTTTTCTTCAGCTGTGAGAGACGAAATTCGTTTCCGATTGAAAAAGCAATAAAGCCAAGTGCAGCCTGCGAAATAATAGAAAGAGCTTTGATGCTTTCGTCCGAAACGAAACCGAGACCTTCTATTCCGAGTCTGCCGATGCAGAAGGGGCCGACTATAATTCCCGCCACAAGATAAGCGGTAACCGCCGGCAATGAAATGAGCTTTGCAAAACGCGAGAGGATAAGTCCGACGAGCATTGCAAAAGAGATAGAAAGAAGTAATTCTTCCATAATGTAACACTTCCCGAAAAAATAAATTTGCCGCGTACTTACGCGACCTATAATATATTAGTACGAAATCGCAATTTTGTCAATGGTTAAAATGAACAAAGAATTGCGATTTTTTTGAGTTTTTGTGTCACTCGGGAATCGCAGCATTAAAGCGTGAAACAATATGAGAGCTTAACGAAAAGATCCACTTTTCCATCTTTAATTGCAGCTTTATGTCGTTTTTCACTCTTTATTTGAAAAAACTCTTTACTTTTTTATAATTAGGTAGTATAATTATGATACCCTGATTATGGCAAAAAATGTCCCAAGGAGAACTCAGAATGAAGAATGGAAAGCTCGGCTATGCAGTAGTCGGTCTCGGCGTTGGTATGGCTCATGTCAGTGCCGCGGCAAAATATGATAAATGTGAGCTTGTCGCTGTGTGCGATCTCATTAAAGAAAAACGCGATAAGGTCCTCGAGGCATATCCCGGAACAAAGGCTTATTTAAGCTTTGACGGTATGCTTAAGGATCCCGAAATAGATATTATCAGCATTTGTCTGCCAAGCGCAATGCACGCTGAATATGCAGTACGCGCTATGGAGGCAGGAAAGCACGTCCTCGTTGAAAAGCCGATCGATATCACGGTCGAAGCGGCGATGAAGATCGAGGAAGCTCGTGTCCGTACGGGCATGACGGCAGGCGTTATACACCAGAACCGCAATAACGCTGTCATGAAGCCGATCAAAGAGGCGGTCGATGCAGGCAGACTCGGTAAAATGGTGCTTGCGACATTTGCGGTTAAGTGGTACCGTGATGCTCATTATTACGAGGGCTGGCACGGTACATGGAGTATGGACGGCGGCGGTTCGCTCATGAATCAGGCAGTACATACGGTTGACCTTATGCAGTGGCTTATGGGTGACGTTGTCAGCGTTCATTCAACCATGGGTATTTATAATCACGATATTGAAACCGAAGATATGACAGCTTCCGTTATCACATTCAAAAGCGGTGCAGCAGCGACATTTGTTTCAACGACCTGTGCTTATCCCGGAATCAGCACCGACATACAGCTTTACGGTACCGGCGGCACTATCGAGGCTGACGCGGACATATTAAAACGCTGGAAGCTGCGTGACGCTGAGGATGAAGAAGAGGAAGAGGAGGACATGCTCGAACGTTACGGCGGCGGAAACAGAATCGCCGAGCGTGAGGATCCGACACTTGTAACCGGACACGCTTCGATGGTACGCAATATGGTGGACGCTGTTTTGTCCGGCACAGATCCGCAGATACTTCCGATGGAGGCTATAAAGAGCGTACGTATCGTCAACGCGATTTACGAATCGGCAAAAACCGGCAAAACAATATATTTTGAATAAAAATGAACCCCGAGGCGTCGTTTGGTGACTGTCCTTGGGGTTCAATTGGTATAGTGGAGGCTTATTTACCTGTGTTTTCGGGCTTCGGGAAGGCTTCCTTGTTTGCGAGCACAAGGTTCATTATCTCCTCAAAGCTCATCCATTCGACTCTGTCTGAAAGGTGTTTATTAACTCGGCTTGCGATAACGTCAAGGACTCGCAGTCCCGTTTCAAGTCCGTTTGAATTAAGACTCTGCCAATGCGTTACGATTATCGGGAAGCCGTTCGTTTCGAGAATGTATATCATTTCGCCGCTTTTACCGTCCTCGGAGATGATCATGTCGGCGATGGAATTTACGTATTCGTCATCGGTGCGTGTAGTGTTCATTGTTCGCCAGAAGCGATCCTGCAGTGACGGTGGGATCGAAACAAGTGTACGTCCGTCCTCGTCGAGCTCAACCCAGGGACGTGCATTTGGCATATCGTAAAGTCCGCGAGTCATGAACCATGCATTCTTGCTGCCGGTAACGTCATAAACCGCCTGCGAAATTGCGTGATGATATTCATCCTCAACCTTTATTCCGAATTTCCATGGAGAGGTGACACCGATGGGATTGAAGCCCGCTTCCTTTAAGAGGGAGAGCGCCTTGCCGATATAGGGTGTCAGCGTGGTACGATCCTGCAGAAATGACCATTCTTCCTCGTTCATTTCGAGAATAGGCTTACCCGTCGCAAGGTCAATGGGCTTATGATGAGTCAGCATTTCAGGGCCGATTGTGAAAAGAGGAGCAACACGTTTTTTAACGGTATCCATCCAGTAATCAAGCTCCTCCCTCGGAACTCCCTCAAGACCGTTCACTATATCGCCCTTGTTGCCGGGCATGGGAACGATCGAGAATTTTCCCTTTATTCCGTGCTTTTCGATAACGTCACAGAAATTGTCGAGAAAGGAATTGGGAAAAGTCGGAATGATCGGTCTGCCGTCGGTAGTGGTTGATACGGTGGCGTGCTCGTGATAAACGGATATTATCGGAGCAGGATCATCTATTTGTAAGCTTATCGGTACTTTCTTCATTTTGTGTTTACTCCTCGGATAGTTTTTTATCTTGATTTTATTATAGCACAAACCGATTTTTATTTTCAATAAGATTTTTGCTATAAATCATAATCCCCTCTATTCCCTGCACAAAAAACGAGCACACCGTCATGATGTGCCCGATTTCATATTTATTCATCCCATAAAACTATCTCGCCTGTTTTGAGCGTCGCCTTCATATCAATAAGCCGCTGATTCGATGAGCCGCGGAATTTAAGCATCAGATTGCGTTTTGAGTGCTCGTAACGCCCGTCAACCAGCACGTCAAGCAGCGAAAGTATCTCATCCGTAACCTCACACCTGGGATGTGATCCGTCTGAACGAAGCTCCTCTAAAGTAAATCCCGAAAATGCCCATATCGTTTTATCGGGATATGCTTCACGTACACGCCTTAGAAACGGCAGAAGCTCACGCTGATTCGACGGCTCGAACGGCTCACCACCGAGTACGGTCAACCCGTTTATATACCCCGGTGCAAGCATCGATAAAATCTTGTCTTCAACCTCCCTCGTGAACGGCTCACCATAGTGAAAATCCCACGTCTCCGGCTGAAAACAGTGCTCACACCGATTGGTACAGCCCGAAACAAACAGCGTCACACGAACGCCAACGCCGTCGGCAATATCGCAGTTTTTAATATTACCGTAATACATTATAAATGAAGCACTCTTTCCTTGATTTCCTGCGTACGTCCCTGATTCCAGTACTGCGTACCGATATAACCGCAGGTGCGACGCGCAACGTTCATCTTGTCCTGATCCTGATTACCGCACTGAGGACAGGTCCAGACAAGCTTTCCGTTTTCCTCACGAATCTCGATCTCACCGTCGAAACCGCATTTCTGGCAATAGTCACTCTTGGTGTTGAGCTCGGCATACATAATATTGTCGTAAATACAGCGAATGACCTGCATGACTGCTTCGAGATTATTCTGCATATTCGGAACTTCAACGTAACTGATAGCACCGCCGGGAGAAAGTGCCTGGAACTGTGCCTCGAATATCAGCTTGTCAAACGCGTTTACATCTTCTGTAACATGAATGTGATACGAGTTGGTTATATACGACTTGTCCGTAACGCCCTTGATTATACCGAAACGGCGCTGCAGACACTTCGCAAACTTGTACGTCGTCGATTCAAGCGGAGTTCCGTAAAGCGAGAAATCAATGTTATGCTCTGCTTTCCACTTCTTGCAGGCAGCGTTCATATATTCCATAACCTTGAGCGCAAACGGTGTCGCCTCGGGATCGGTGTGCGATTTGCCGGTCATATAACGTACACATTCGTAAAGACCGCCGTAACCGAGAGATATCGTTGAATAGCCGCCGTAAAGGAGTTTATCGATAACCTCTCCCTTTTCAAGGCGTGCAAGTGCACCGTACTGCCAAAGGATCGGCGCGGCATCGGAGAGTGTACCCTTAAGACGGTTGTGACGGCACATCAGCGCACGGTGACAAAGCTCAAGACGCTCGTCGAATATTCTCCAGAACGCATCCATATCTCTCTCGGACGAAAGCGCAATGTCAACGAGGTTAAGCGTTACAACACCCTGATTGAAGCGTCCGTAATACTTCGGCTGACCGTTTTCGTCAACGTAAGGCGTTAAGAAGCTGCGGCAGCCCATGCAGGTGTAACAGTGTCCCTCGCCGTTTTTGTCAACCTTTAATTCGAGCATCTTCTTTTCGGAAATATAATCGGGAACCATGCGCTTTGCGGTACATTTTGCCGCTAATTTTGTGAGATAATAGTAAGGCGCATCCTCGTTTATATTGTCCTCCTCTAAAACGTAAACCAGCTTCGGGAAGGCAGGAGTTACCCAAACGCCCTTTTCATTCTTAACACCCTGATAACGCTGAGCAAGAACCTCCTCGATTATCATCGCAAGGTCACGCTTTTCCGTCTCATTCTTTGCCTCGTTAAGATACATGAACACTGTCACGAACGGAGCTTGTCCATTTGTCGTCAGCAGCGTTACAACCTGGTACTGTATCGTCTGAACACCGCGACGTATCTCCTCCTTGAGTCTGCGCTCAACAAGCTCACTTATCTGCTCGTCGGTAAGCTCACGTCCCATATCGGCATTTTCCGCCTTAACGTCACAGGTGATCTTCTCGCGGCTGACCTGAACGAACGGTGCAAGATGTGTCAGCGAGATCGACTGTCCGCCGTACTGATTGGATGCGACCTGCGCGATGATCTGCGTTGCTATATTGCAGGCTGTTGAAAAGCTATGCGGACGCTCGATGAGTGTGCCCGTGATGACCGTACCGTTCTGCAGCATATCCTCGAGGTTAACGAGGTCACAGTTGTGCATATGCTGTGCGAAATAATCGGTATCGTGGAAATGTATGATACCCTCGTTATGCGCTTTTACGATATCCTCGGGAAGCAGAATACGGTTAGTGATATCACGCGAAACCTCGCCTGCCATATAGTCACGCTGGGTAGAATTGATAACAGGATTCTTATTGGAGTTTTCCTGCTTTGCTTCCTCGTTGTTACATTCGATAAGCGAAAGGATACGGTCGTCTGTGGTGTTCGACTGACGGACAAGGCTTCTGGTGTAACGGTATGTAATATATATCTTCGCGACCTCAAAAGCGCCGTGTGCCATAAGCTGATGCTCGACCATATCCTGCACTTCCTCGACGCCGGGAGAGCGTCCGAGCGATTCACAGCTTATAACAACGCTTTCAACGATACGCTCGATCTGCAGAGGTGTTATGCGTACAGCCTCCTCGACTGCATTGTTTGCTTTGGTTATGGCGATTGCAATTTTTTCTTTATTGAACTCTGCCTCAGAGCCGTTTCTTTTGATTATCTTCATAGTTTTTTCTCCGTATCATAAAATTTCAAATCGGGGATGTTTTTACCGAAAACCACAATATATAGTGGGTGTTGCCTTTTCATGATACCATATATTGTGGTGTTTGTCAATAGGAATATACATATTATTTGATTTTTGGCGTTGTGTACAAATAAATATCACCATTTTGGTACACTTTTATCGTGACAAACAGTAAAAATCACCATCCGTATGTAAAAAATCACTTATTTTGCGAACGCCTTGACATGACACCCGAAAAATGATAAAATATATACTGTTATAAACCCATAAAAACGGAGTACATATGAAACACCTTTCCCAAATCACAATAATAGCCGCCGTTTCATTCCTCGGCGAGCTTCTGCATTATTTTATACCCTTGCCTATCCCGGGCAGTATATACGGACTTGTTATAATGTTCTTGCTCCTGCTCTCGGGAATCGTTAAGGTGAAGCACGTCAAGGACGTTGGCGACTGGCTTTTGACGCTCATGCCGATAATGTTCGTCGCGCCCATTGTCGGTATCATGGGCAGCTTCACGGAATGCAGTAAATTTATTATACCTATTATAATAACGGCAACCGTTTCAACCCTTATAGTCATGATAGTCACGGGAACCGTTTCGCAGGCACTGATAAGTCTGCGCGACAAAAAGGACGGTGATCGTGATGTTAAATGAAATCGCCGCTTCACTTCCCTTTTTCGGGATATTCTTAACGGCTCTCGTATACCTCGGTGCACTGAAGCTGCAACAGAAAACGAAATCTGCACTGCTGAATCCTCTTATCATCAGCGGCGCAGTTATAATCATCTTCCTGCTCATCACCAAAATCGACTACAGAATCTTCATTTACGGAAAACCGCTTGAGGGTGGCAGATATGACGGAACCGGCGCGGCATTCTTCCAGACAATGCTGACACCGACCACCGTTTGCCTTGCGATACCGCTTTACGAAAAGATCGCGTACTTAAAAAAATATCCGCTTGCGATAATCGGCGGAATCTTATCGGGCGCACTGACAAGCGTTGCCTGCGTCCTTGCGATCGGACTCATTTTTGGCATCACACAGGATCAGTATATAACGCTTCTGCCCAAATCGATCACAACGGCAATCGGCGTCGCAATGGCAGAGGAGCTTGGCGGTATACCGTCTGTAACGGCCGCTGTCATCGCTTTTACGGGTGTTATGGGCAACACCTGTGCCGCACTTGTGATGAAGCTTTTCAAAATAAAGCACCCCGTTGCCGTGGGACTTGCCTGCGGAACGTCGGCACACGCAATCGGTACATCCCGTGCACGTGAGTTCGGTGAAATTGAGGAAGCAATGAGCGGACTGTCGATCGCCGTCTGCGGACTTATAACCGTAGTGCTCATGTCATTCTTTGCAATGATTCCTATGCAATAAATATAAAATCACGTTGACTTCACAAAAACCAAGCCAACGTGAATTTTTTTATTTATACATGGGCGTTGAAAGATATCTGTCGCCCGTGTCGGGTAAAAGCGCGACGATAACCTTTCCCTTGTTTTCGGGACGGAGTGCAAGCAGTGTTGCCGCATGAAGTGCCGCACCCGACGTAATGCCGACAAGTATGCCCTCTGTGCTGACAAGCTTACGTCCTGCCGCATACGCTTCCTCCTCGGTAACGCAGATGATCTCATCGTAAACCGAAGTGTCAAGCGTGTCGGGAACGAAGTTTGCACCGATTCCCATAAGACCGTGTGCTCCGGCAGTTCCTTTTGAAAGAAGCGGTGATGATGCAGGCTCAACCGCAACGATCTTCACATTCGGATTCTTCTCTTTAAGGTAACGTCCCGTACCTGAAAGCGTGCCGCCCGTGCCGACACCTGCAACGAAAATGTCAACCTTGCCGTCTGTGTCATCCCATATCTCGGGACCTGTCGTTTCATAGTGTGCGGCAGGATTTGCGGGATTCACAAACTGTCCCGCAATAAAGCTTCCGGGAATGGATGCTGCAAGCTCATTCGCTTTTTCAATAGCTCCCGTCATTCCGAGCTTTCCGTCTGTCAGAATAAGCTCTGCTCCGTATGCACGAAGTAAGCTGATACGCTCAACGCTCATCGTGT
Organism: Clostridia bacterium; assembly: GCA_017466685.1. Lineage (GTDB taxonomy): Bacteria > Bacillota > Clostridia > Oscillospirales > CAG-272 > Flemingiibacterium. The sequence continues at coordinate 13,372 of JAFTTS010000065.1, read as the reverse complement.
CGGGCATCGTCAAGATCACCTTGTAGCCCTTTGCAGTTCCAACGGCGGCAAGCCCGATACCTGTGTTTCCGCTGGTCGGCTCGATTATGGTCGCACCCGGCTTAAGCTTACCGCTCTTTTCGGCGTCCTCGATCATTTTTACGCCAACTCTGTCCTTAACGCTTCCTGCCGGATTGAAATATTCAAGCTTTGCAAGTATATCTGCTCCGAGTGACTCGGAAGAATTATAGTTAACAAGCTCCATAAGCGGAGTTTTACCGATAAGCTCGGTGAGAGATCTGTAAATTTTCATAATTATTATACCGTCAAGCGGTTTCCTTTCCAAAATGGTAACTTTATTATATCACCGAGATAAAGAATTGTCAATACGGAAATACTTTTTCGACAAATTTCGAGATTATTGTATCGATTGACGCCAAACTAAACCGTTAATATTCATGCGGACTCCCAATTGAAACATAATGCCGATTGTGATATAATATATATGGTCAAAAACAAAGACAAGGAGTATATAAATGTCACTTCAGACAGACACCGCAGAAGCCTCTGCCTCTTACGACGGACTTAACGAGCTGATCGATCTTCTGATAAGTGAGCTTGGAATTCCAACTCATCTCAAGGGCTTTAAATATTTTTCTCTTGCCATCAATATAGTCTATGCAGATCCCGGAGCGATACGTAACGTAATAACAGGACTTTACCGCAGGATCGCCGACATATATTCAACAAGCGTTTCCTGCGTTGAACGCGATATGCGAACGGCACTCAAAATGGCAATAAGTTCCGGCAGGCTGACTCTTTTTGATGAATATTTTGTCTGTGCACTGTCGAACAGAAGCGTAATACCCCCTCGTCGATTCATTGCAATACTGTCAGAACGGCTTCGTTGTCAGCTCATAAGCGTCCAAGCCTCAAACGGTAATTCCAGATGAAGAAAGAAATATTTTATTCAGTCGATACCCCTCTCGGCATCCGCGTCACCGATATTCTCCTGCGGCTCGGAATCAGTGCCAGCTCATACGGATATGAATATCTGCGCTGTGCAATAATTCTCGCTTATCATGACCCCGAATTGACCGTTTACGCCACAAAAACTCTCTATCCCACGGTCACAAGGCTTTGTCATGCCGCATCCGTGGGAAGTGTCGAGCGTAATTGTCGCCGTGCGGTTGAACGCGCCATATATGCCGGCACACGGACATTATACGAATATTTCGGCAATATAACACCCACTCACCATCCAACCTGCGCAAAATTTATCCTCACCATTGCAGAGCACTTACACAAGCAGGATATGCAGTCCCAAAACGAATGATCAAAATTTATATGCCCATTTGTATGTTCTCCGCAAAAGGGAAAACAGAAAAAGTACAGCAAAGTCAACGCTTTATCGGCGAGGTATCTGCTGTACTTTTATTTTTATGCTAATTTCGGGCGCGCAATTCAGGCGCAGGATTTTGTAGGGGAGATTCACGAATCGCCCGCTATCCAAACATCACCGCTCGAATCGGGCGCATCGTGATACGCCCCTACAGATTTTTACGATGATTAATGTGTGTCGGCAATACAACGTCGAATGAGGATATTACTGAAGCAGCTCGAACTTGTATCCGACGCCCCAAACTGTCTTGAGTATCCACTTATCGGAAACGCCCTCAAGCTTCTCACGCAGACGCTTAACGTGTACGTCAACGGTACGCGAGTCGCCGAGATAGTCAAATCCCCAAACCTTGTCAAGAAGCTGATCGCGGGTAAATACGCGGTTATAGTTGCTTGCAAGGAAGTAAAGAAGCTCGAGCTCCTTCGGAGGAATGTCAACCGATTTACCGTTTAACTTGAGCTCATATTTCTGACGGCTGATCTCGATATTGTCAAACTTGATGGTCTCATCATCGTTCTGATTATCGTGTGCACTGTAACGGCGAAGAACCGCTTTGACACGTGCGGAAAGCTCCTTGGTTTCAAAGGGCTTTACCATGAAATCGTCTGCACCGAGCTCAAGTCCGAGAACCTTATCGAAAACCTCGCCCTTTGCAGTGAGCATAATGATCGGCTTTGAGGAAACCTCACGGATCTCGCGGCAAACCTGCCAGCCGTCCTTTTTGGGAAGCATAATGTCGAGAAGAACGAGATCGGGCTCGTACATCTTAAAGAAGCTTACACCCTCTGCACCGTCGTTGGCGGTCTTGACCTCATAGCCCTCGTTTTCGAAATAGAGACGAAGCAGGTCACAAATGTTAAGGTCGTCATCAACTACAAGAATTTTTGTTGCCATAGTTTATTACATCCTTTCTCTGAATTTTTTCATGTACTGTTATATTGTCATTTTTGTGTCAATATGCACAATTATTTGTTCATATTTTCACAAAGACGTCAAATTGTTAATTTCGTCAAAAATCTGACCAAATTCATTATATCACGTTTCTGACAAAAAGTGTTTAATATTTTATGAATTTTATACCAATTTTTATCAAGGTAAATGACGTAAATTTCACAATAAAAAGAATTTTCGAAAACACCCTTGATTCTTGTCCCGTTTTGTAATATAATATAAGATGTATTTTTATACAATCAAATAAGATCAAGGAGATGCGAACGCTAATACGGTCGCTGTTATTAAAATGAAACTTGGTATAGTAGGTCTGCCGAACGTCGGCAAAAGTACACTTTTCAATGCTATCACAAACGCAGGTGCGGAGTCTGCAAACTACCCCTTCTGCACCATTGACCCGAACGTCGGTGTCGTCGCAGTTCCAGATGCACGTCTCGATAAGCTCGCGGAAATGTATAACCCCGAAAAATATACTCCGGCAGTCATCGAATTTGTTGACATCGCAGGTCTTGTAAAGGGTGCGTCCAAGGGCGAGGGACTCGGTAATAAGTTCTTATCGCACATCCGCGAATGTGACGCTATAATCCACGTTGTACGCTGCTTTGAGGATTCCAACATCATCCACGTTGACGGAAGCATTGATCCCATGCGTGACCTTGAAACCATCAACATGGAGCTTATCTTCTCCGATATCGAGATGATCGAGCGCCGTATCGACCGCGTTAAAAAGGCGATGAAGGGTGACAAATCCCTCGCTGCCGAGCTTGAACTGCTTGAGCGTGTACTCGCGGCTCTCGGCGACGGAAAATGTGCACGTTCCCTCGATTATAACGAGGACGAGCTTGTTATAATGAACGACTGTCACCTTCTCTCGATGAAGCCTGTCATTTACGCGGCAAACATCGCCGAGGATGAGATCGGAAGCGATATGAGCGGTAACGCAGGCTTTCAGAAGCTCGCCGAGTATGCCGAGAGCGAAAAGGCACAGATCATGCCCATCTGCGCGGGAATCGAAGCAGAGATCGCACAGCTTGAGGGCGATGAACGTGCAGAATTTCTCGCCGATCTCGGTATCGCGGAAAGCGGACTTGACCGTCTTATCAAGGCAAGCTATACCCTGCTCGGTCTCATTTCCTATCTGACAGCAGGTCCCAAGGAGGTCCGCGCATGGACTATCACAAAGGGCACAAAAGCACCACAGGCGGCAGGTAAGATCCACTCGGATTTCGAGCGCGGATTTATCAGAGCCGAGATCATCGCATATGACGACCTCATGGCGTGCGGAACAATGGCGGCAGCAAAGGAAAAGGGACTTGTACGAAGCGAGGGTAAAGAATACGTCATCGCAGACGGTGATGTTGTACTGTTCAGATTCAACGTGTAATTTGATTAAGGAGAGTTACTTATGATGAAAAAGCGATTCGCCGCGTTTCTTCTTGCGCTTATAATGATACTTGGCGTCACCTCATGCGCTAAGGAAGCAAAGAGCGCAATAACCTTCCGTGACACCGTGATTGACGAGTATGAGTATTCATTTCTGATGAGCTATTATAAAGGTATGTATCTCTATTCCTATTACGGACTCACCGAGGATAACGCGGCTGTCTGGACAAGCGAGATCTCCGAGGGCGTAACCGTTAACGATTATCTCACGGCATTAACGCTCAGCAGTATGATGTCAACTGCGATATATGTCGAGCTTTTTGATGAATACGGACTTTCACTGACCGCCGAGGAAACAGCCGCAGTTGACGATGCAATCGATTCGCTTATCGAAAAGGTCGGAAACAAAGCCAAGCTCAATTCCGCACTTTCGGAATTTGGAGCAAACGTCGAAACTCTGCGCAAGGTCAGACTGAACAACTTAAAGATTGAAAAGGTTCAGGATTATCTTTACGGTGAAAACGGCATCAACACCGTAACCAAGGAAGAGCTTGACGAATATTACAACGCAAATTACGGCCGTACAAAGTTTATTTTCATCAGCAAAACGGTTGATTACGAACGCGATGAAAACGGTGAATATATCAAAAACGAGGACGGCAACATAAAGACACATGAGCTTACAGAGGAAGAGGTCGCCGCAAAGAAGGAGTTTTTCGATGAGCTCGAGGAACGCGTCAATGCAGGCGAGGACTTTGATTCTCTCGTGGCTGAATATACAATGGACACGGGAATGATGCGCTTTGAGGACGGTTACTATGTCACCTCAACAAGTACATTCGTCGAAAGCACCGTGACAGACACCGTCGCAGGACTCGAGATCGGAGAAACGGCAAGACTTGAAACTGCCAACGGATGGTATCTCATCAAGCGTTACGAGCTTATAGACGAAGGCTACAACAAGGAAGAATATGCCGCGGCAATGTTCGGCGGAAGTCTTTCCGAGCTTCTGATATCGCAAAGAATGCAGGAGCAGCTCAGCGCATATTCAGAGGAAGTTGTCATTGATGAAGAGCTCATGTCGAAATACACGCTCGCTTCCTGCACTCCGAATTTTTACTATTATTGATAAGAGCACAAAAAAGGGACTGCCCAACAGTAAAGTGAGCAGCCCCGATTTTTTTATTTTGCTGTTATCTTGCGATACGACCTGTACCGTCGCCGCCGATGAGCTTTTCAACTTCGTCAACACTGACGAGGTTAAGGTCACCGTTGATCGTATGCTTGAGGCAGGATGCACCGACAGCAAATTCAAGTGCCGCCTTTGCATCGGGCTTTGTTGCAAGACCGTAGATAAGACCGCCTGCGAAAGAGTCTCCGCCGCCAACACGGTCAACGATATCGGTGATATCATATGTGCGGCTGTGATAGAACTCCTTGCCGTCGTTGATGCAGGCAGACCAAAGGTTGCGGTTTGCGCTCTTGGATTCACGAAGTGTGATCGCAACAGTCTTTACGTTGGGATAAAGCTTAAATACCTTTTCGGTGATTTCCTTGTAGCAGTCGAGGTTGATCTCGCCGAGCTCGGGCTTGTTGTCGGAGGAGATACCGAGAGCCTTCTGGCAGTCCTCCTCGTTTGCGATAACAACGTCGATATACTTTGTAAGCTCGGGCATAACCTCATCGGCACGCTTACCGTACTTCCAGAGCTTTGCGCGGTAGTTAAGGTCGATAGAAGTGGTAACGCCCAGTTCCTTTGCCACCTTGAGTGCACGGATAGCTTCGTCTGCGATGCTCTGCGAAACAGCGGGAGTGATACCGGTTACATGGAACCACTTTGCATCTGCAAGAATAGCCTTCCAGTCAAAGTCACCCTCCTTGATGTTTGCAAAGGACGAATCGGCACGGTCGTAAATTACCTTTGAAGGACGCTGACAAGCACCTGTTTCGAGGAAATAGATACCCATTCTGCCCTTGGTTCTCTGAATATCGGAAACGTCAACACCATACTTCATGATCTCGCGAAGACAAGCTGTTCCGACATCGTTATCGGGAAGAGCGGTTACGAACTTCGCGTCAAGACCGTAATTTGCGAGCGAAACAGCGACGTTAGCCTCACCGCCACCGAAGGTTGCCTCAAGAGTGGGCGACTGGAAAAGACGGTCATAACCCGGGGATTTCAGACGAAGCATAATTTCGCCGAAAGAAACGAATGTGTTTTTCATAATAGATTCTCCTTACATATTAAATTTATTGTATTTTATATTTCTGCTATGATAAAGCTGACTCCGCCCATATCGAGCCGACCATTTTCTGCCTTTGCATTTTGGCTGAGCACAACCTTATCAAACACAGGAACATCACATTTATAATTCTTATCGGACGGGTTAATGGCTATAAGCAGCTTTTTATCTCCGTCAAAGCGTTCAAATATAAAGGGATATCCCGCCGAAATAACCTTAAATCCCGCTTCTGCCCAAAGTGCCGGATTTGATCTATGCAGCTTGATCAATTCTTTAACAAGCGAGAGCAGCGACTCATTGTCTTTTTCCTGACTCTCAACCGTCGGAGCACCCTCGCGATTGTCTGTTGGCAGATATGGGGTGTCACTCTCTGAAAATCCATGGTTCTTTTTATCATTCCACTGCATGGGTGTTCGTGAGCCGGTACGGTTATAGCCGCCCTCTTTCGACGGCAGACCCTCTATATAATCCATTCCGATTTCATCACCGTAATAAACAACCGGTACACCCGGCATCGTAAAGAGGAATGTCATCGCAACCTTTACCTCATCAGGCGTTCTTCCGTATGCAAGTCTCTGCATATCGTGATTGCCTGTGATGTGTCCTATATAACCCTTGCCATTTATATTTTCAAGGTCATAAAGGAAACGGTCAAGGTATTCATTTATATTTCCTTTTCCGTCTTTATTGAAGTAACTGTGACCGACAAACCGTCTCGTTGTGTTTCTGCCCTTTTCATATCTGAACAGAGACGTATATGCCGATATCATACTATGAAGCAAAAAATCAAGATGGAAGCCCGAATTTATTGCCTTTGTCGGAAGTCCCCATTCCGAAATTAAAAGACAGTTTGGATTTTTATTCTCCATGTGGGTGCGAATTTCATTCCAGAAGGCTTTTAAATATGTTCCTTCCTTATCACCCTTTATAAGCGACTGCGCCATATCCACACGGAAAGCATCTGTTCCGAGATCGATCCAAAAATCAATAATCCGCTTCAGTTCATTTTTCGTGGCTACGCAGTCCGGATGAGTTACCGGCAATTGCCACGGCTTATCAGGATCCGGATTTGCAAAGCCGTAATTCAGTGCCGGCTGTGACCAGAAAAAGTTTTTGATAAAATTTCCGTTTCGCTGACCGTATCCTGCAATTCCCTCCGAATTATCGAAGGTGTCGTCAGTCCATATATAGCGATTTGTATATTCGTTCTTTTCGTCCTTAGCCGATTCAATAAACCACGGATGATCAATTGAGGTGTGTCCGGCAACTAAATCAAATATGACCTTCATTCCGCGTGAATGTGCCGCATCGCACAGAGCCTTGTAGTCATCGACCGTTCCGTACCGCGGATCAACGCCGTAAAAATCTGTCACATCATAGCCGGCATCGCGAAAAGAGCTGGGGTTTATCGGATTCAACCAGATCGCAGTGAATCCAAGCGACTCAATATAATTAAGCTTTTCGATGATTCCTTGCAGATCACCGATTCCATCACCGTTAGTATCATAGAATGACTGCGGATATATTTCATATACCACAGCATCGTTAAGCCAATTTTTCATAATAATCACCTTACATAACGATATCTTACCAAACTATACTGTATATCTTCAATTATACCACACAGCCGATATTATTTCAATACTGTTTTTAATCAAAATCCGCATATATTTGAGATTTTCGCTCATTATGCAATACGTGAGCCATTTATGAGTTTTATGCCCATTTTCTGCCAAATCATGTCGAATTCCACGGTGAAACCTGACTTTTTCCACAGCTTTTGCGGGTTTTCAACAGAGTTTTCCACATCACTTGGCTGTATCATCCGCCAAAATGTAATGCTTTAAAACCTCACAAATGTCGTAAAGCGGACGTGAGCTTTTGATCTTATAGTTGATCGACGGTCTGCCCGACATTCTGAACGTAAGCTGAACATTCGTATCAGCACTCGCCTTCGCCCATCGCATCGGATCAATCTGCTCGGGCAGGATGGTTATCGTGTCGCCGTGGTGTTCGATCTTGGGTATACGCGCCTTAACACAGAGTGCACGTGCCAGCGAAACGTACATCAGCGTATCTGCTTGACGCGGTATCTCGCCGAAACGGTCCATCAGCTCGTCGGCAAGGTCATCAAGGTCCTCCGTACACTCAATATGCGCGATCTTTTTGTAAATATCCATTCTCTGCGATTCGCTCTTGATATATTTTTCGGGCAGGAACGCATCGAGCGCAACGTCAATTTTACTCTCAAACTTCGGCTCGGGCTTGATACCCTTTTCCTCGAGCACTGCTTCGTTCAGTATCTTGACGTAAAGATCATAACCGATCGAATCGAGCTGCCCATGCTGTTCCGAACCGAGAAGATTACCTGCACCGCGTATTTCAAGGTCACGAAGCGCAATCTTGAAGCCCGAACCGAACTCGGTATATTCACGCATCGCGGAAAGACGCTTCTGTGCGATCTCGTTGAGAGTCTTGAACGGCGGATATGTGAAATAAGCATAGGCACGACGGCTTGAACGTCCGACTCTGCCGCGTATCTGATGAAGCTGTGAAAGACCGAGCCTGTCAGCATGGTCGATGATCAAAGTGTTTGCATTTGGAACGTCAACACCCGATTCAATAATGGTCGTTGAAACGAGAATATCGATCTCACCCGTAACCATTCCGCGCCAGATATCCGAAAGCATCTCCTTGTCCATCTGACCGTGAGCCACAGCTATACGCGCATCGGGTACGGCACGCTGTATTCGCAGTGCAACCGCGTCAATGTCATCAACGGTATTATGCAGGAAGAAGACCTGTCCGCCGCGTCGAAGCTCCTTTTTTATCGCCTCGGAAATGATAAGCTCGTCATATTCGAGAACAAACGTCTGCACCGGGAAACGGTCGCCCGGAGCCTCGTCAAGCACAGACATATCACGTATACCGCTCATTGCCATGTTAAGTGTACGCGGTATAGGTGTCGCGGTCAGCGTGAGCACGTCAACATTTGTCGATATCTGCTTGAGCTTTTCCTTGTGTGCAACGCCGAAACGCTGTTCCTCGTCGATTATAACGAGACCGAGATCACGAAATTCAACGTCCTTTGAAACGAGTCTGTGCGTTCCCACAATAATGTCAACGTCACCTCGACGCAACCTGCGAAGTGTTTCCTGTTGCTGCTTCGGTGTACGGAAGCGCGAGAGCATATCAACAGTAACGGGGAAGCCGCGCATACGGCTGGTTATCGTCTGATAATGCTGCATCGCAAGTATCGTCGTCGGGACAAGTATTGCAACCTGCTTTCCCGACATTACAGCCTTGAATGCCGCACGGAGTGCCACCTCGGTTTTGCCGAAACCAACGTCACCGCAGAGCAGTCTGTCCATCGGCACACGTGACTCCATATCACGCTTTATTTCCTCGATAGACTGAAGCTGTCCCTCGGTTTCCTCATATTCAAACGCCGCCTCGAAATCACGCTGAAAATCGTCGTCGGCAACAAACGCAAAGCCCTCTCTCCTCTGACGCTCGGCATAAAGCGCGATAAGCTCCTTCGCCATACTCTTTGCCGCAAGCTTCGCCTTGGTTTTTGCGCGAGTCCATTCGGCACCGCCCATTTTCGAAAGCTTAACACCACCGTTTTCGGTATGTGCGCCGATATATTTGGAAACCATATCAAGCTGATCGGTCGGCAGATATAAAAGGTCCGAGCCTGCATACTGTATCTTTATATAGTCCTTGGTAACGCCAACAACCGTCAACTGCTCGATACCCATATACATACCGATACCGTGGTTCGCGTGAACGACAAAATCACCGACAGTGAGATCGTTATAGGAAAGTATCTTCTCCTGCGAGGAACGGCTGTGCTTGGCACGTCTGCCGTGTGATAAGATGGTACGCGAATAGGAGTTGGGATTCTGATACATCGAAAGAAGCGCAAAGCGTGTCGTCGTCAGCTCAAAGCCCGAAAGGTTGAAACCGGACAGCACAAATGTCACCGATTCGGGAAGCGTCAGTATACCGTAACTCTTATCGGGACTTCCGACTATCGCCTGCAATCCCTGTTCACATAAAGCATTCGCCGTATTTTTGGCGGCAGTTTCGTTTTCGCAGAGTACGACCGTTCGGAATTTACTCTCGGCGTAGTCCTTAAGATCCTCAATGAGCAGTTCCATATTATCGGCATATGAAACCGTCTGCTTGGTTCGGAAAGCGTACATTCCCGAAAGCTTTCGTCCCGACTGACTCACGGCAAATGTGTCGCAAAGCAGTGCACCGTTTTTATCAATAAAGGTTTCATAGTAATCTATGTGACGTGAATAATCGGCAAAGCGTGCAGATATCTCGCCCTTTTCAAGCAATGATTCGATCTCACTCGTTATGTGAAAATCGTACGCTTTCATACGGTCGGCGCAGGCACGCTCCTCTTGTACGAACACAAGCGGATAACGTAGTCCGCAAGCCTCGGCAGCGTGTACGGCATAATCGGCAAGTGTGGTTTTTTCCGTATAAACAAGCGAAATATATTTGTCGATAAAATTAAGCTCCGTACCGCCGTTTATCGCCTCAACCTCGCCCGAAAGCTCCTCTCTGACACGCTCCTCGGGAGATTTTTTTATCTGCTGGATCGCGGCCTTTTTTATCGCTTCACGTCCATCTGCATCGGTGACGATCTCACGTGCAGGCGTTACGGTTATATGCGTAAGATTTTCGATATTTCTCTGCGTCATGATATCGAAATAACCCATGCGGTCGATCTCATCATCAAAAAGCTCGATTCTCACGGGATATTCACAGTAAGGCGGAAAAATATCGACAATACCGCCTCTCACCGCATACTGTCCAACACCGTCAACCAGCTCGGAGCGCACAAAGCCACTCGCCTCAAGCCGTGAAACAAGCACATCAAGCTGTACGGGAACATCAATGTCAATGGTTATAGTATTTTCGCGCAGAACCTCGATCGGCATGGTATACTGCATTGCGGCATCGGGCGCAGCAATAACACAGTCATAAACGCCCGTACCGTCCGCTGCACCCACAAACGCCGCCAGTGCACGCAAACGTTCATGCTCATATTCACGTGAGGACGTGATATTATGAAAAACGAGGTCACGAAGCGGATACATAAGCGGCTTTAAACCAAGCTCGGAAAGAGCATTAAAAAGCTTAAGGCCATCCTTTTCATCGGGAATGAGCATAAGCGCAGGAAGTCCGTGCTTTTCACGAACTCTGCGTATCAGCGCGGCATAAAAAACGGCACGTGCACCGTCCGAAAGACCGCTTATCTGAAGCGGATGTGCCGCCTCGTGCTGGCGTGTGAGAACGCTTTTTAAAATCTGGTCAAATTCCTTTTCAAGCAGAATAGACTCCGAAATAATGTTAATTCTTTCGTCCATGTAAACCTCAATTAAGCATATTCATCGCCTTGTCGATGTTACCGTCAAGTATCGTCGGAAGCGTGTCAACGACCTTACCCATAGCGGCAAAAAAGACCTCTTGCTCCTCTTTGGGAATCTGACCGAGCACCCAATCGGCAAGGTCATAATCGGGATGCGGCTTCGCACCGACACCCATGCGTATACGCGGAAACTCGTCACTTCCCGAAAGCGTTATGATCGAGCGAAGTCCTCTCTGACCGCCGTCACTTCCCTTTCTGCGAAGTCTGACCTTACCCGGCGCAAGATTTATATCGTCACAGATAACAATAATATTTTCCATCGGAATCTTATAGAACGCCGCCGCCTCAACTACAGCTTCACCCGAAAGATTCATATAAGTCTGCGGCTTCATCAAAAGCACACGGTGTTTACCGATCATACCGTCACCGACCAGCGCCTTGAACTTTGCACGGTCAACCTTTATACCGAGCTTTTCGGCGGCATAGTCAAGCGTCATAAAGCCGGCATTGTGACGAGTGAATGTATACTCCTTACCGGGATTTCCGAGTCCGACAATGAGGTGCGTAATCGGCTCACCTGTCGGCGCAGGAGTCTTTTCTATCTTCTTGAATAAATCAAATATATCAGCCATAATTTTCTCCCAAAACAAAACACAAATTGACGGCAAGGACAACACCCTCCCGTCTGGTTATGTTATTATTGTACCATGTTTTGCTAAAAAATGCAAGTGGGTAAAGGAGAATTTTAAGATTAAAATTCAATCCGAAAATCCAATTGACCGCAGTGAAAGAAACAATGAAGCTACTGAGCCGCCGTCGTAGCTGGCGGCGGACGAACGGTTATCGCTGTCAAAGCGAATCCGGAGCCGCAGGCGGAGTTGAGCGCGAACCGAGCGCAAGCAAGGAGGTGCAAAAGGGAGCTCGAGGGAAATAGGAAACTGCGCAGCTGGTTCTTATGTCCCTCGAACTTACGCGAAACACGAAGCGCAATACAACGAGATTTACTGTATCTTTACATTACGCGGATAAAAGTTGCTTTTCTGCCTCAAAAGCGAAGAAAGCAATTCCCCGAAGTTTGCCGCTTCGAGCTTCGTATCATTCGAGAGGGACGACAACCAACGCTGGCGCGATGTTTTTCTTCCCTCTCGAGCTCTCCCTCTTTCCTTTGCCTGCACTCGACTTGCGCTCAACTCCGCCTGCGGCTCCGGATTCGCTTTGTCAGCGATAACCGTTTGTCCGCCGCCAGCTACGTCGGCGGCTCAGTGGCCTCATTGCTTCTTTTGCGGCAATGCGGTTAGCGTTAAGCTTTAATTTAATGTTTACTCATAACCCAAAAATACAAGCAGTGCTTGCAAAATTATATAAAATGCCACAAAAACGCGGTGCAATTCCCTCAAATGTTAATAAAACCGAAAAAATTGAAAAAATTTTATCAAAACTATAGCGTTTTCCAAAAATATATGGTATAATATAATTTGCGGTAAGTATACCTATGTCAAAATGCAGGTATACTTCGCATTTAACCGCGTCAAAAATATTATTTTTATATAATGGAGGATATACCAATGAGCAAAAAGTATTGTTACCTTTTCTCCGAGGGCAACGCTGATATGCGTGAGATCCTTGGCGGTAAGGGTGCAAACCTCGCAGAGATGACCAATATCGGTCTTCCTGTTCCCCAGGGCTTCACTATTTCCACCGAAGCCTGCACTCAGTATTATGAGGACGGCAGACAGATCAACGATGAGATCATGGCTGAAATCATGGAATACATCGTTAAGATGGAAGGCGTTACCGGCAAGAAGTTCGGTGACCTCGAAAATCCCCTTCTCGTTTCCGTTCGTTCCGGTGCACGTGCATCCATGCCCGGTATGATGGATACCATCCTTAACCTCGGTCTTAATGAAGAGGTTGTTGAGGTTATGGCAAAGAAGTCCGGCAATCCCCGTTGGGCTTACGACTGCTACAGAAGATTTATCCAGATGTACTCCGACGTCGTTATGGAAGTTGGCAAGAAGTACTTCG